>DATFCK010000001.1:0-3950 GCA_035253185.1 Chthoniobacterales bacterium
CAGGACTTTCTACTTTCTAATTTCTAATTTTTAATTTTCTTTCAGCGCTTCTTCGACGAGCGCGTGTTCTTCGGGCAGCAGTTTGTCTTTGCTCAGCATGACTGCTTCCTGACGCGCGGCTTCTTTCTCGTTAGTTGCAGCCAGCACCGCCACGTGCACTGACAACGTGGAGGTGGTGAGCGCGCTCTTGGGGACGTTGATTCCGCGATAAACCGCCAGCGCGTCATAGGCGCGCCCTTGTTTCAGTCGAGCCAGCGCCAGGAGGGTCCGATGGGGAAGGCTGGCCGGCTCGCGCTTCACCAGCTCATCGGCCAGCTGTTCGATCTCGCGCAGCTGCGCGGTCCGAGCCGGATCGGCATCACTCGAGAGATCGGGGATTAACAGCAGCCGGGCGTAGGCCTCATCGTTCTGCACCGCGAGATCGTTAGGCCAAATCTTCAATAACTCGGTGAGAATTGCCTGAATCCGCCTGGTATCGCGCATGGCGTAAGCCACCCGCAAACGACCTTGCTGCGCGACCCGCAATTTGGGGGATGCCGCCACCGCCGCTTCATAGGCCGAGGCGGCGACCTCGAGCGCGCTATTTTTTTCGGCGTAATCACCAAGCGTCATCAGCTTGGCGGGATCTCCGGCGGCGGCCTGAAGCGCGCGACTCCAGTTATTCTCCGCGCCGGCGGTCTGGCCCTGTTGCGCGAAACAGCGGGCCAGATACATATGGGCCACGACCGGATCGAGCGGGAATTGCTCACTCTCGATCAAGCGTCGAATCTCGTCCCATCGATCGAGCGCGCCTAACGCATCCACATGTTGGAAAAAGAGCTCGCGCGACTGCATGGCGCGTTCGCGCGAAATGGTATCGAGCTCAAGTTGATGTTCGCCGTGCGAATTTAGCCAGCCGCCGAGCGCCACCAGCGCGCTGGTATCGCCGCCCTTCAGCTCGGCGATTACATTACCAATGACCTCACTCCGTTGTTCGGGATTCAGCCGGATGCGAAGATCCACCGCCAGCAATTTGTGTTGGGCTTTGGCTAACGGGTGATGATCGAGCGCCTGGATCAGTTCATCAATCGACATGCCACCGGGATTGGGCCATGAACCCTGAAAATTCATGAAAGCCTGGCCTAACGCCACCAGGGCTTCCAGAGCAACGTCGTTAGACCCGCGACCAAGTTTGGCCAGGTTCTCGAGCACTTCGGTCTGGTCCTTCGCGTCCTTCGTTCGGAGCACAGCGGAGAGCAGCAGCGTCGCCTGTAATCGATCTCGATCGGTGGCAGCGCCGTTCTCCAGCACCTGGTGAATGAGGTTGGTAGCGCCATCGAGATCCTGCTTTTGCAACGCCAATTGGGCAGAGAGCAACACGTCGGAGGGCTTTGAATCGGGGAGCTTGAGGAGCTGGTTGATCGCTTCTTCCGCCACACCGATTTCCTTCGCCTTGATCGCGATGGTGGCTTCATCGCGCAAATCTGTTGTCGTTAGGGGAACGCGCGATTTCAATTCCTTCCAGAATCCAATGGCATCGGCCTGCCCGGCCCGGGACAAAAGCCGGGCCACCGCGCGAATCGACTGCGGCTCGGTGGCCCGCAATTGATAGGCGGCCACGGCTTCGGTCCGAGCCTCGGTCCACTTTTGTTGCTCCATGAAATCGAAGGCCTTTTGAGCGTGCCGCCGCGCTTGCCAGCCGCGCACGACGTTGATAGCCGGACGAGCCGAAAAATATCCGGCGATCAATAACACGAGGACGACGCCCAGAATGATCATCAGACGCCGCCGTTTGTAACGGCGATCTGCGATTTCCTCCTCGCTCAGCGGAAGTTCGTCGCGATTAAAAATGCGCAGCATTTTCGGTTATCGGTTTTCAGTTATCAGTTAACGGGTGATGATCATTTATTATAAGCGACAGCCGGCTGTGCCTACACTAATAACCGGTAACCGTTAACTGATGACGAGTAACCGCTCATCCCGCGGGCGCCGCCGGCTGGACGAGCCGCGGCACCAGTCGCGCGAAATTTTCCTCGGCTTCGGCCGCGGTGATTTCGCGCGGTTCCATCTGCAGATATTCCAGCACCTGCTGACCGAGGTGACGGCGGCCCTGGCGCACGGCCTGAAGCCGCTCGCTACGGGTCCAGGCAGATGGATCGCCGGCCGTCTCGGTAGCTGAACCCTGCAAGCTTCCGCGAACCCGATCTTCCCAAACGCAATAAAAGGCGTGGGCATATTGGCGCCGGCCGCCCCCTTCGTGCGCGAACACGAAATGACGAAACGGAATCGTTAGGTCGGGCGAGACCCGGTAATTGCGAACACCGTGATCCTCGGTTTGCCGCCATCCGGTGGCGGGCAAGCAGACGTCCGGTCGATGCGCGTTAGCCAGCAGCGCGCTGTTATGGCCCGGTTCCCACCGGAAGAAAAACAGCAGCGAAATGGGTTGGGCGCTGGCCAGCGTTGAGAATGTTTCTCCACTTTTCTCGTTAGGCCTCCGCCAACTGACACCCCGCCCCTTATCAAAGTGCAACTGGGCCCGGGTCCGCTCGTCAATCGGCAGATCGCGGAAACCCGGATTTTGCTCCGGCCATTGAACCGACCATTGCGCGGTTCGAACCAGGTTTTTTTCATGGCTGCGATACCAGACCTCGACTGCAATTTCGACCGCGATCAGCCAACCGAGCACGGCAGGGACGAAGTAGGAAGTTTTTAGAAAGTAGAAATTGTTTTTCGGTGATGAGGCTGCCGCAGCATCGGCCTTTTCGTTTTCTACTTTATCCTTTCTACTTTCTAATTTACCCCGCGCCAGCCACGCCGTTATGCCGAGACAGCCGAAAAATACCAGACCCACAATGGTGTAACCCGCGATGTCGTGCCATTTTTCGACGTGGGCCAGGCCCTGGGTAGCGGCGATGTAGACCAGGAAAAACGCCCGGCCGCAATTGGCCACGAACGCGATCGCGATTGCACCGGCCAGCAGAACAATGCGTTTGAAAACGGTGAGCCGTTTCAATTCTCCAAATAACAATCCGATCATCAGCGAGGTTTGAAGCGAGCGCACCCCGCTACAGGCCTCGTTAACGCCGACCACGCCGCCGTTAATCCGAACCAGATTGCCCTGCACTTCCGCCGGGATGCCAAAGAGCGACAATACTTCGGTGGCAATCCTGGCCAGCATCGGCATCAGCCCCTGCACGATTGGAACTTCAATGGCGCTGATCCATGGAACCGACACCAGCGCAAAGATCACCGGAAAGGCGAAATGCCGCAGCCACGGCGCGCCGCCGATCCGCCACAAAAGCAGCAACGTTAGGCCGACTGCGGAGATTGTATGAATCCAACTGATCGGCCGCCAATCGGGATTGGCGACTTCGATTAAGCGAATCGGAAACAGCAGCAGCAGCGCGACGATCGCGATTAGAATCGCGATTATGCGCAGTTGAGAGTTGAGAGTTGAGTGTTGAGAGTTTTCGGTTGGTGCTTGACGCTTGGAACTTGGAGTTTCCGCGGCTGGACGCGGCCGCGGCCTGTCTTCCCAGCGCAGCCAAAAGAGATAGAGGGCGAAGAACGGAACAAACCAGCCGTAGCTGTATTGCTCATTATAACTCCACTCGGAGCTGAGATGGCGGAAACAGATGAACCAGAGCAGCGCCAGCGCCGAGACCAGCCAAATAACAGGCATCCACGACCGCGTCGGCGGCGCGACTTGTTCAACGGGTTCGGCGGCGGTGAGAACGGAGCTGGCCACGGGGGGATAAGTATAAAGCACGGCGGACAACGGGACAACGGGACAACGGGACAACGGGCGGAGGATCAGCACCCCGACAAATCCTCGACGCCCAATTGCCGGAAGCGGGCTTAACTTCTGACTTCGAGCTGCTAGTTCGCCTTAGCCGACAACCGATAACCGATAACCGATAACCGATAACTATAACTCGGTCCGTTTACGCGGAGCGTTCCAAAAAGAAGTC
>DATFCK010000002.1:0-12505 GCA_035253185.1 Chthoniobacterales bacterium
ATTGTGCCTAACGGGATCATCTCGTTTCAGCACACCATTTTTCTCTGGCAGAGCCTCGTCTCGGTGATTGTCGAGATCGCCATCGTTACGGTGATCATGTGGCTGATAACTCCGCCGGCCGGCCGCGCCCGGACCGCGGCCGATCTCGGAATCGACCTCGGTAAATCGGAGATTGAACCGCCGCCGGTACCGGCGCGACCGGCTCCCGGCCAATGGCTGGAACATTCGCCGATTCTCAACTGGCTCATCGTAGTGATTGGGGGGACATACCTGGTGCGTTATTTCATCCAGACTAACGAGCCCTTGAACGCGATCAATCTCAACATCGTTAATCTGACCTTTCTGCTGCTCGGTTTTCTCCTGCACAAAACGCCGGCGCGGTTGATGCACGCCGTGCAAAATGCGACCCCGGCGGTGTGGGGCGTGATCCTTCAATTTCCGTTCTACGCCGGAATCGCCGGCATCATCACCTCAACTCATCTGAGCCAGCAGATCGCCCATGCCTTTGTCGGCATCTCCACTGCGAAAACGTTTCCCGCGATCGTGGCGATTTATTCAGCCGTGCTGGGGGTGTTCGTGCCGTCGGGTGGATCAAAATGGGTCGTTGAAGCGCCCTACGTGATGGCCGCGGCCCACGAGCTGAAGGTGCACCTCGGATGGGTGGTCGCGTCCTATGACCTGGGAGAAGCGCTGGCGAATCTGGTGCAACCTTTCTGGATGCTGCCGATCCTGGGTTTGTTCCGGCTACGCGCCCGCGACATTATGGGTTACACCTTTGTCGTGTTCCTGGTGCTGGTGCCGGTGGTGCTGCTGCTCGTTACCATCCTTGGGGCAACGCTGTCGTATCCGCTCTAACGGTGGTCAAACAGGCGTGAACCGCGCATTGCGCAGATTAACGCGGATTCAACTATCCGCGGAATCCGCGGTTTGTTTTAGTAACAGTCGAGGCACACACCGGGCCCGCGGTCGGGCAGATCTTGACCAGATAAATCGCATCGCCCACGAGCAACATCTTAGCCGCTAAGCCGGAACGATTCGTTAGGGCGCGGACAGAGCAGGACCAGGACCGATGCAATCGTCCAGCACCCGATCATAAACAGAAATCCGGCACTGAATGAACCGGTTCGCTCACTCAGGTTTCCGATAATCTTTGGTCCGAAAAATCCGCCGATACTGGCGACGCAATTAATAAAACCAATTGCCACCGCCGCCGCGGAACTGCTGAGAAAGGCGGAAGGTAAAGACCAGAATATCGGGAGATACGCCACTGTCCCCGAAGCGACCAAAGCAAACAGAATAACCAATAACGCATTCGAATGCGGAAGCAGGAACCAGGCGCCAAGTGCGGCCGCCGCGGTTAACTGTGAGATCGCAAAATGCCAGCGGCGTTCACCGGCGCGATCCGAGCTCCAGCCTAACAACCACAGCGCAATGAGGGCGAAACCGAAAATCAGCACGCCGAACCATCCTACCCACGCCGCGCTCCAGCCGGTGAAGCGCTGGAGCAACGTCGGCTCCCAGAACCAGAAAGCGTAACCACCGCTGTAGGTCAGGAAGAGCGCCGCAGTGAGCAAGAGAACAGCCGGATGACGAAGCATCTGAAAGATATTGGCAGAAGGTGTCGCCGGTTTCAGCGTCCGTTCTTCCCCGAGGCGGGTATTGAGCCAGGCACGTTCTTCAAGTCGCAACCACCGGGCATCGTCAGGCCGATCGGGCAGGACAAACAGGGTCGCGATTCCCAGAAGTATCGCCGGAACACCTTCGATCAGAAAAAGCCACCGCCAGCCGGTTAGACCAAGCCAGTTAACGTTGAGGATGCTTGCCGCGATCGGCCCGCCGATCAGGAAACCGATTGGAATCGCCGACATGAACCGCGCGTTCGCCCTGGCCCGATCCTGTTCCAGGAACCAGTGCGACAGATATACAATCACGCCCGGAAAAAATGCCGCTTCGGCCGCGCCGAGCAAAAATCGCGCGCCGTACAGCTCAAACGGAGTGCCAACAAAGGCGGTCAGGGCGGTCAGGCATCCCCAGGTCATCACAGTTATGGCCAGCAGGCGCCTCGCGCTCCAACGTTCCACCAAAAGTGCGCCCGGAATCTGCAGAGCAAAGTAGCCAATGAAGAAAATGCCGCTGGCGGTGCCGAACACAGAATCGGTTAGGCCGAGATCGCCCTTCATGCCCAGGGTGGCGTAAGCGATATTGGTCCGATCGAGATAGTTGACCACGTAAAGAAGAAACAGGAACGGCAAAAGGCGCCGGGCGATTTTGGTGCGGGCGCTTGGACCAGCGTTCTCGTTCGAAACAGCCATTAGTGGCGTAGCATAACTTGGTTGTCTGGAATGTTCACAGGCGCATCTCGTCTCGGTCCCGTCAAATCTGTCTTGCTCGCGACAAGTCTCCCCCGCCGGCAATAGCAGTTGCCCTCCAACCAGTACTTCCTGGTTTTGAGTGGCGAACCGCAACTGGCTTATATAAAAGAACAGAGTGGTCGACCTGCCAAAGGCTACCGGTCTCAAACCGGTGGGGAGAGGCTCTGTCGAGCCCACTAGTGAAAACTGCGGAAAGCAAAATCCAGCGCCCGGTGTTAATGTTTACCCGAACTATCCAACGATAGCTTTCCTAACGGTTTGCACACACGATAGGCAACGAGGGTTAGCCAACCAAAAGGTCCATAAAGCGTTAGTGGAAGCTTGGACTGCCTCCGAACACTGGCTGGTGGGGCACTACGTGATCATGCCCGATCACATCCATTTATTCTGCGCTCCGCAAAAACATGATTATTCCATCGAACAGTGGATCAGTTATTGGAAACGGGAATTCAGAAAACGCTGCAAATTTGCCCCTAAATTTCAACCGCGCGGTTTTCATCACCGGCTGAGAAGAAGCGAGAGCTACGCTGCGAAACTGGATTACATGCTTGGCAATCCGGAACGAGCGGGATTGGTCAAGGCAGCGCAGGATTGGAAATACCAGGGAGTCCTGAGGATCCTTCCTTGGTGGCAATGCCTTCCCTAATCCGAATTAGTGGGCTCGACAGAGTCTCACCCGCCGTCACACCATCGGCCGAAATCTTCCCACCACCTGCTGCAAACGGTCGCTGATCTGGCCTAACGAGCAGACTTCGACCGCTTCCAGCAGTGCAGGGAAGCAGTTTTCGTTCGTCTCCACCACCGCCGCCAGCTTCCTCAATGCCGCTTCGGCTTTGTTTTGGTTCTTCTTCTTGAACTTCTTCAGCCGATCGACCTGCAGCCGCTGTTTGGATTTCGAGGTGCGCACCAGCTCAATTTCAGGAACGTCATCCGCCCCGTTGCGATAACGATTCAGAGCGATGATCGGGCGGGTGCCGTCGTAGATTTGCTGTTCGTAACGATGGGCGGCGTTCTGAATCTGGCTGCGCTGATAGCGGTTTTCCACCGCGCCCATCACTCCACCTAACGATTCGATCTCGCGGAATTCGTCCAGGATGGCTTTTTCTACCGCCCGTTCCACCGCTTTCATCCCGGGCGAACCGCTCAGCATGTTCATGGTGTGCTTGAAGATGCCCGATTCTTCCAACAAAATCGCCTGCCCGTGCGCCGCCAGCCGAATCCATTCTTCGCTCGGGGTGGTAAACGGTTCGTCCGCGCTGTTGGAATGACACGAGTTGGTGCCGTTCATGTAGGCCAGCATCAGTTCTGCCGCCGTCCGGGTAAGATTATTTTTGAACTCGGCCGCAATCAGAGAGCGGCCGCTGGTCTGAGTATGAAGCTTGAACATTTGGGCCCGCGTTCCCGCCCCAAACACGTCGCGCATTCCAATCGCCCAAATCTTTCGCGAAACGCGGGCCAGCGCGATGTATTCGACGTCGAGCCCGCAATCGAGGAAGAATGACAGTCTCGGGCCGAACTGATCCACCGGCACACCGCGCGCCGCCAGCATTTCCGCGTAGGCAAATCCGTTAGACAAGGTATACGCCGCCTGCTGCACCGGGGTCGAACCCGCTTCCCCAATGTGATACCCACTGATCGAAATTGGATACCACCTCGGCATGTTCTGCGATGTCCATTCGATCATGTCACACAGAAACCGCAGCGACGCTTCGATCGGGAAAATCGTTTCGTTTTGCGCCTGAACTTCCTTGAAAATATCGGCTTGAATGGTGCCGCGCAGATTCGGCACTACCCGGGCACCGAAACGTCGCTTGGCCGCCGCGATATACATCGCCATGATGATCGGCGCCGGGCCACTGATGGTCATGGAAGCGGAAAAATCAGGCGACCCCAGCTCGAACCCATCATACAACCGCACCATGTCTTCCACCGTGTCCACCGCGACACCGCCCTCGCCGATTTTTCCGAACACGCCATCGGCATCCGAATCGATACCGTAAAGAGTGGGACCATCGAACGCGGTGCTCAGCCGTTTCGATCGTTGGTGCGCGCTAAGAAAATGAAACCGTTTGTTAGTGTCTTCGGCTAACATCAGCCCCGAAAACAGTCGCGTCGGTTCTTCGGGAGGCCGCGCCCCGTTTTTCTGACCGTTCTTCGTGTTCCCAGCGGCCTGACCGTTTTTATTTTTCTGATAACTGCCGTCCTCGATCGTCACCTGTTCGAGAGGCTCGAGATACATTTCGCGATAGGCTCCGTTTAGAAACGGAAATTCTCCCGGAAGACCGTCGCCGAACAAATAACGCGCGATTTCGCCCGCCTCATCGATCTCGGGTAAGGCCAGGCGCGGCAGCGGTAAACCGGTTGGTGCTCGAGTGATCGGCGTCTCCGCCTTGATCTTGTTCCAGCGATCCGTGACCTGACGCGCGAACTTTTCGTCGGTGCGCGCTTTTTTTACCTGATCCAGCACGAACTGTTCGTGCTTCTCCACTGCTTCAACCACCTGTCCGAGTTTACTCATAAGCGTGCTTCTGTAGGGGCGCTCTGTGGAGCGCCGGAGGCTGCATTAATCGAGCGGTCATACACCGCCGCTAGATTGCCCCAAAGATCGATTCAATTGACCATGCCCGCAACCTCTCGACGCGGGACAAATTAATGGGACGATACGAGCTCGTCCCTTCGATATTCGGGTGGATTCGTGGGTTTACCGACCTGTGATCAGCTCGAACAACTCATCGACCCCGCGATCGCGATGGCGTTTGGCCACGGTAGCCACGATTTGTTGATCACGCTTGTTCTGGGTCAGCCGTTGTTCAATTTCCGATAGCGCGGCTTTGGCCCGTTCCAGATCCGTTTTGTTCACGACCACGATGTCGGCCACGTCCAGCATCACGATTTTTTGCAGCTGGAGCCGCGCGCCATAGTCGGGATTCATGACCAGCACCATTTTGTCCACCAGCTGGTCGCGAAATGGCAGTGCTTCCTGTCCGGTGCCGACAGTTTCAATGATCACGTAATCAAATCCGGAACGCATTAGCAACTCCAGGCAATCCTGCGTGGCCGGCGACAGCCCGCCGGCCTGGCCGCGAGTGGCCATGCTGCGCATGAACACCCGGTCGTCCTGCGAATTAATCATCGTTGCGCGGTCGCCTAACAATGCGCCTTCCCCGATCACACTTGGGTCGTGAGACAGAATCGCAATCCGTGATTTCGAATCTTTATTCAAAAATCGCAGGACTAATTCGTCGATCAGTGTCGTTTTTCCGGCGCCGCCGGGCCCGGTGAATCCGATCACCCGCACCGGGCCCGATTTTTGATTTTTCCGGGCCGTATTCGATGTTCGGCGTTCGGCGTTCGGCGTTCGGCGTTTGCTTTGGCCATTAGTAAAGGATTGTTCGATAGCCGTCAGTTCTCGCGCCAGTTTGAGATCCCGGTTAGCGCTATTTTTTGCCTTTCGCTTCTTCCCGTAATGCTTTTTCACGTACCCCACCATGTCGGTGAGCGGTGTTCCGGCGAAAAAGATTTGATCCACGCCGCTCCGCTTCATCGCTTTGGCGTCGTCGTGCGTAATTGTTCCGCCGCCACCACCAAACACCGCGATGTCAGCAGCTCCCTGTTTCCGCAGTTGTCGAACGACCTCGGCGAAAAACTCGATATGGCCTCCGTTGTAACTGGAAATGCCGATTGCCGCTACGTCCTCCTGGATTGCGGCGCGAACAATGTCGCCAACATAACGATGGAACCCGAGATAAACGACTTCGATTCCGTGCCGGATGAATTCCAGATTAATGGTGTTAATCGCACTGTCATGACCGTCGCAGATCGGGACGGCGGTTAAGATGCGAACGGGTGATGCCATTGCGAAAAATCTAGCGTTGAATCGTTAAATCGTTAAATCGTTAAATCGTCAAATGTCTGATCTGGATTTTTCCGGCAAAGTGGTGCTCGTCACCGGCAGCTCCCGCGGTATCGGCGCAGAAATGATGCAGGCGTTCGGTAAACGGGGCGCGAAATGCGTGGTCAATTATGTGGCCGATCCGGCCGGTCAAAACAAAGCGGATGCCGAATCGGTGGCCAAACAACTAAAAGAGCCACTTATAGTCGAATGCGACGTGACCCAACCGGCGCAGGTCGAGGGATTGATGAAACAGATCGCCGAACGCCATGGTGGACTCGATATTCTGATCAATAACTCCGGCGTCATTC
This sequence comes from Chthoniobacterales bacterium, assembly GCA_035253185.1. Lineage (GTDB taxonomy): Bacteria > Verrucomicrobiota > Verrucomicrobiia > Chthoniobacterales > UBA10450 > DATFCK01. The sequence goes on from DATFCK010000002.1 coordinate 6,576, forward strand.
GCGATCGAACAATTAAAAAAATGACGCTCGACGAATTTGAAAACGTGATTCGGGTAAATCTTACCGGCACATTCAACGTCACTCAAAAGGCCGGCGCCGTCCTGCGCAACGGCGGCCGCATCATTAATCTGTCATCGGTGAGCGGCCAAATGGGGCTCTTCGGCCAGGCCAACTATTCGTCAAGCAAAGCTGCCATTATTGCCCTAACGAAAGTGTCCGCCCGTGAATTTGCGCGCCAAAACATCACCGTAAACGCCATCGCTCCAGGATTCATTGACGTTGGCATGAGCAAGGGGATGCCGGAGGAAGTGACGGCCAATTTCATTAAGCAAATCCCGCTAGGCCGGCTGGGAGATGTGCAGGAGATCGTTAACGCGGCCCTGTTCCTCGCCTCCCCCATGGCGTCCTACATCACCGGTCACGTTTTAAACGTGAACGGTGGTTATTACATGGGGTGATTTTGGCGATCGTGGCATCGGCGGCCCGCCGTTGAAGCGGCGCCAGCCACCCAGGACTTTGTCGTGTTGCGATTGACGCTGCCAGCCGGCGATCCTTAGTGTTGTGTAACAGATACAATTTGCCAATGCCCGCTTGGAGTTTCGGCGAATTTTCAAGGAACCAGCGAAGCAGATGCCCCGAAAGTCGAGGTGATTCCGGTGAACTTAACCATACCTTTTACCCAACCCTGACATGTTAGGGCATTGCCACATGACCCGCCAATCGATCTTAATTCTCTCCTTGTTTCTCATCGCCGCCGCCGTTCCTGCCCAGGGTCCCCGGCGCATCTCCGAAGACCGGGATTTGAAGGCCATCGACATCACCGCCTGGGATTGTCGAAATATGCTCGAAGGCACCGCCAAAACTGCCGACGGCCAGGAACGTAACCGGGGGAAAAATCGATCCGCCACCGACATCACTACTCTCCGGCTTCAAGATTTCAGTATTGCGACATTTATTCAGAGTGTGGCCCAATTCGATGCCCTAACCGCGAACAAACGGCGAAAAGATTTAAGTCCGGCCGAGCAACAGCAGTTAGGCCCACTGGAAAAAGAAATTGTCCAGGTCACCGGCTATCTCGGCGTCGCGTATGTCGGCCCGCCGGAAACCTGCAATTGCGGGAGCGTCGATTTTCACGACTGGCACCTTGAAATTTTTGAAAAACCAATAGAACGCCCACCCCAACCGGGCGACACCACACCCATCATTTGCGAGGTTACGCCACGCACTCAGAACGCGATTTTTGGCGACAACGTTCGCGTTCAAGAACTGGCGGCATTCTTTCGCCGGGCAGATCTAACCTACGAATCAACCGGCCATCCGGCGCGAAAAATTAAGCTCATTGGTTATCGATTATGGGACGATGACCACAACGGCCGCGCTGATGTGGGAACAACGGTGAAGAAACAGACGGCTAACGGTTATCACCAGCCCTGGCGACAGACCGCGTGGGAGATCCATCCGGTGATCAAAATCATTCCGCTGGAGCCACCCATGCCTGCGAAAAATGCACCGGCCCCCACTCCGCCATCAATAGTTGCTTCTCCGTCTCCAACTCCCGAAACATCTGCCCCTGGAGTCACGCCGGCGGAAACACTGCCCACCCCAACCGCCACCCCGATGGCAATCGCAACGCCGCCTCCGCAACCCCAGATCGTCACAATCACGAAAGCCGTTCCGATCCACATCCCCTATGGGCAGATCGTGCTTCAACCCGGAACAAAATTGCCATTCGTATCCCGCGACGCCCAGTCTGTGACGGTGCGTTATATGGGCGAAAAATACCAAGTCCCCTTAACCTCCACTGATCTGAAGTAGCCACCCGGCCTCTCTTCCATTGGGTATTGAGCGTTGAGCGTTGAGCGTTGAAAAGGGACCGCCTTTTTGAGCAGGAGCATGAGCAAGATCAGGAGCAGGATTCCCATTACACCCGGTTGACAGACGCCGGCCTCGCCACTATCTTCCGGGCTCTTTTTCTCCGATGAAAACCTTCTCCGCCAAAGCCAGCGAGGTCGACCGTAAATGGTGGATCATCGACGCCAGGGACCAAGTCCTGGGCGACGTCGCTGTGAAAGCCGCTAATCTCTTACGCGGCAAGGAGAAAGCGATTTTTACCCCTCACGTCGATACCGGCGATTTTGTGGTCGTCATCAACGCCGAAAAGGTGCGGGTGACCGGCCAAAAAGAAGATAAAAAGTCGTTCATGAGCTTTTCCGGCTACGTTGGCGGTCATAAATCCGAAAACGTGAAAGCGCGTCGGGTCCGTCACCCCGAGTTGCTGATCGAGCGGGCTGTTCGCGGAATGATCCCGCATAACCGTCTGGGGCGGGCGGTATATCGTAAGTTGAAGGTCTATCGCGGAGAAGCCCATCCGCATTCAGCTCAACGCCCGGAAGCTGTCACTCTCGCCTAACGAATCATGGCTCAAACTCAGGAATTTATTGCCACCGGCCGCCGAAAAACATCGGTCGCTCGCATCCGTATGGTGCCGGGTAATGGTAAAATTGATATCAACGGCCGCAGTTTCGAAGATTATTTTCCAACTTCGGCTCTGCAGAGCGCGGTGCTTCAACCGCTCCAGGCAGCCAAAGTGGTGAACGCATACGACCTTTCGATCAACGCCAGCGGCGGTGGCCCGACTGGACAGGCCGGCGCGGCTAAACTCGCGATTTCACGTGCCCTTTTGCAGGTCGACGCGAATCTGCGCGCTCCGTTGAAAGCCGACGGGCTTCTGCGTCGCGATCCGCGGATGAAAGAACGCAAGAAGTCCGGGCAGCCTGGCGCGCGGAAACGCTTCCAGTTCTCGAAACGATAATTCGCGGAGTTCTGGCACTACGCGCTGAAAAGTGAGCGCGCGACGCGGCTCCGGCTTTAGCATCATCCCGCCGCGGCGGGGCCGATCCACTTGCTCGCTGCGCACGAATGCCACACGGTGGAACGCGTTGTCTTGCGCCTTACGATCGCGTGCGGGTTTGGTAGCGGCGATTGACCCCAATCGCCATGTCCCGGCAGCTGCCGCAGTGCACGGCCGCTACTTGGGCGGCGGGGGCACAGCTGCCGAGGGCGCAGCACCAGCCGGCGACGGCGCAACCGGAGCAGGCGCAGAAGGCGGGCGCGCGATCAAAGGCGGCGGTGCATTGCCCGGAGCTTGGCCACCGCCGAGCGTTGGCGGACCCGGCATCCCCGGCGCCGGGCCGGAAGGTGTGGGCGGCTTCAACATGCGCAACTGCTGCTGTGCCTCGCTCGCCCAAATGCTGTCCCGATGCTCACTAAGAATCGTCTCACAGGCACGGCGGGCAGCGTCGGGCTGGCCTTTGGTCTTCAGGATATTGACTTGCGAAATCAACGCCAACGGCGCGGCATAACTCTTCGGGTATTCCGCGGCGATCCGTTGATATTGAGCAAGCGCTTCGTCAATCTTGCCTAACGATTGGAGATTGGCCGCCATGGCCAGACGGGCGGAGGCGACCAGATCATGTTTCGGGTGCTTGTCCACGAACTTTTGCAGAGTGGTGTTCGCTTCGGCATACTTGCCGTCTTTGCGCTGGGCGTCCGCCAGCAGCAGATGAGCCGTGGCTGCAGCATTGGTTCCGTCGTAACGCGAGATGACCTGTTGATACGATGCGGCATCATGCGATTCCGCCAAAAGCGAAGCAGCGGCCGAATCACGATGCTCGGCATAAAGCCAGTATCCGCCATACCCCAGTAATGCCACTACGATGATGCCGAGCGTGATGACGATTTCGCGCTGATGTTTGACCCAGAAAACATGGGCGTCGAGCACGGGATCACGAGTAATTGGCTGGGTCGTCGGCATATGACTCTCAATCCCGGCAGCGCGTGTCCGGTGACGAGCGTGGGTGATATGCCATGCGAAGGTTGGCCGCGCAAGGCCTGAGCACCCGTTATCTGTTATCCGACGCGGGCCCCGGGGAATGGATCAGTGGCAAGTCCACAATTCCCTGCACTTGCGATGTCTGTATGATGACTACTCCCGAAAAACCGACGCCGGCCATGCAAAACCCGGAGAAAGATCCGGAACAATGGACCACCGGAGACGAACCGATGACCGGCCCCCAACGATCGTATCTGCAAACGCTGTGTCGCGAAGCGGGCGTCGAATTCGACGAAAAGCTTAGCAAAGCCGCCGCCTCAAAAAAGATCGAAGAACTACAGGAGAAGACCGGACGGGGGAAAAGGGAATAGCGCAAAGTCCACATCGCTCATCGGAGTCTCGGAGTGCGTTTTCCGCGACACTCACACCGATAAGCTCCAAATTCCAAGCTCCAACCTCCAGACAAACTCCAAACGCCAAGCTTCAAGTGAGGCGGCGCGCCATACTGGTTTTTTTAGATCTGCTGTTTGAAGCTTTTTTGGATGTTGGAGGTTGGGGCTTGGAGCTTCGCGGTCCTTTACATCCTGCGGCTACGAATAGAGCGAACCTTGCGCGCTCCCTTGCGCTTCCGAAACTTTATCCGGACCGAGGGCCGCGTATCCGCCTTGAGATAATCCTTCATCAGCTTGAGCGCCTGCCGATTTTCCGCGGCGGTGTTTGAAGCGGTGCAGTCCGACGGTACCGCGAGTTCATAATCCCGCATGTAAGCGTCGTTAGCCGTAAATAGCACACAATAGTTTCCGGCAATCCCGGTAATAATCAGCTTCTTCACGCCGAGATAGCGCAATAACATTTCGAGCGTGGACGAGAAGAAACCGGAGTGTTTCGGCTTCAGGACGAAATAATCGTCTTCGTCGGGTCGCAACAGATCGACAATCTTACGCCCTTTGCCCTGGCGACAATGTTCCACCAGGGAAGGTAAATCGGACCGCCAGCGGCCGAAGTTGTCGTTCACGTAAACGACCGGAATCCGCGCGTCCTTCGCTTTCTCCTTCAGCTTGGCCAGCTTGCGCGCCATTGCCAGCGCATGCCGCATCAACTGATTCGCTTCCGGAAACTTGAGATCGTTAATGACGTCGACAATCAACAGCGCGGTGTCGGATTTGTCCGGCGCGCTTCCGTGCAGGTCTTGATTCCGTGCGGGCATCGAAGTCGCAGCTCCTCGCTACGAACAAAGCACCAAAATTCAACCTCCAGCATCAATGAATGATCAAGATCCAATATCAAACATCATGGAGCTGATCCAGGTCTTGGAAATTGATGTTTCTCTGGTGCTTGGATGTTCGGTCCTTGGAGCTTTTGGCTAGCCACCGCGCCCGCTGTTCGATTGGGGACGGCCGCGACCATTACGCCCCCTTCCGGCGGCGCTGCCACCGCCCCGGTTCAGGTTCGTTCCGCTCGGTTTTTTTCCCGAACTTCGCGGATTTCCCGGCCGGTTCCCAGGCCAGGCGCCCGATTTTCTCCGGGCGCCTCTGGTATCCGCGCGCGATTCAGTGAGCTCGGACGTGTTTTTGTGCGACATCTGACCTTTGCCTAACGATTTAGTGCCGCTTTTTTTTGCTCCCTCCTTTGCGCCCGCCCTTGCGAGACGACGCCTTACTTCTTTTCTTTCCGCGACCGCTCCCGCTTTTCTTCCCGCCGCCGCTGGACTTGTTAACCGTGGCCCAGGCCCGGGCTTTGGCCGTTTTGCTGCTCACTCCCCGCTTCTTGTATCCCTCGGCGATGTGTTCAGCCTTCCGTTTTTGTTTTGATGTGTACTTTTTTTTACTTCCTCGTGCCATAGAATTTCTCCTTTAGAGAGATAACGCACGTCATTCCCCAGGCGGATTTGTCTCGATGAAATTATATCCGCACCGCCCAATACTATCCTTTGTCGCGAAAGGAGACTGTTATGAATGCATTTTACAACTTCTGCGAAATGATGCTGGGCCCCGACGGTCAGCCTAAAGAGCTAACGATATTGCAGGTTTGCCTGCGCGCGTTTCTTATCTTCATCTTCGGTCTGGCCATAATGCGCATCGGTGACCGTCGGTCGCTT
>DATFCK010000003.1:0-3529 GCA_035253185.1 Chthoniobacterales bacterium
AAACTGGCGGATCAATCGGGCGCGGCTGGCCCCGAGCGCGAGCCGTAACGCAATCTCTTTCTGCCGCACCGCCGCCCGCGCCAGCAGGAGATTGGCCACATTCGCGCACGCGATCAGCAGAACAAACGCGACTGCGCCCAGCAGGACCAGCAACGCGGGTTTGATCTTGCCCACCACATGTTCGTGGAGGGGAGTTACCACCGCGCCGATACTGGTGTTGGTCTCCGGATATTGTTTTTCCAGCCGGGCCGCGATAGTTGTCATCTCCGCCTGCGCTTTTTGCAGCGTCGTACCGGGTTTTAGCCGAGCGATTACCTCCAGGTAATGCGCCCCCCGGTTGCCTGCTTCCTTGGGTTCGAACGCGATTGGGATCCAAAGCTGATCCCTGCGAGTCGGAAACTGAAAGCGTGGTGGCATCACCCCAACCACGGTGAAACTTTTGCCATTCAAGTTGATCGGCTTTCCGATGATAGCGGGATCGCTGCCGAACCGGCGTTGCCATAACCCATGGCTCATTATCACCACCTGGTTTGCGCCTGATTGGTCTTCTTCCGGCCGAAAAGTCCGGCCTAACTGCGGTTCGACTCCCAGCAAAGGAAAGAGGCTGGCCGATACCCGCTGGCCGTCAATTCGTTCCGGATCACCAACTCCGGTGAGGTTAAAACTGACCTCGGTCAGCGCGGCAATATTCGCAAAAACATGATTTTGATCCCGCCAATCGACATAGTTGGCGGCCGCGGGCGTATCTTGAGGATAACCCTGTTTGGAATTCTCCTCCCATACCATGACCAGTTGATCCGGGTTTTTGTAGGGGAGCGGGCGCAACAGGACGGTGTTCACCACGCTGAAAATCGCGGTGTTTGCCCCGATGCCTAACGCCAGCGCAATCACCGCTACGGTGGTGAATCCCGGGCTCTTGGCCAGCATCCGCAGCCCGTAACGCAAATCCTGCCAGAGATCGCCTAACAAATTAGCTTTTTCGCTTCCCAGAACGAGCGGTGCATGTTCACCGCTGCGCTCGACCCGTCTCAATTCACGCGCCAGGACATCGTTTTCCGCCAGGTCTCGTAACGCGGCTTGATAAGCTTCTTCTTCGGTGGCCCCGCGGCTGATGGATTGGTCGTACTGATCTTCCAGATGCTGCGAAAGTTCCTCGACGATCTCGTTCTCGCGCGTCGGTGCCAGGCGCAGTTTCGCCAGCTGTTTCCTAATCTCTCCCTTGAAATCAGGCATGAGCAATTCCAGTGATTCGATTGATGGCACCCACAAACTGCCGCCAGCCGTGGCGTTGCGCGGCCAAAACTTTTTTGCCTGCGGACGTTAGCCGGTAATACCGCCGGCGGCGTTGGCCCGGTTTTTCCACCCAGCGCCCGCGGATCCAGCCGCGGCTTTCCAGCCGGTAGAGCAGGGGATAAAGCGAGCCGACGTTGAAATGCAAAACCCCGCGGGAACGCAGCTCAATGAGTTGCCCGATTTCATACCCGTGGCGCGGACGATTCTCCACCAGGGAAAGAACCAGAAGCTCGGCGCTGCCTTTTTTTAGTTCACGGTCGACCACGTGTGACCTGATATATCGCATCCCGATATATTGTGTAACCATACTACTGTGTCAACGCCGCCGACTTCGATATTTGTCTGCTGGCAGTAGCAATTTCTTCTATCGCCCAGTTCCGCGCTTTTCGGCTGACTGCATAAAGCAGTCAGCAATCATTGCCTGACCGATTGCGTGGTAGCTAACGGCTGCATAGCAAAGCCAGACGGCGCCTTTTTGGCCCGGCTGCGTTATGCAGGCATGTGTTTAGCGCGTGCAGTGCGCGTTCGTTATGTGTCCTGAAGGGACAGCCGATATTAGCCGGTGGTGAAGCTGCGCGGAGCCACCGGTTCCCTCGCATCAAAAAGTAATGCGCCCTGAAGGATCGTAACGAGCGTGGACATCTTCTCGCGCCCCTTCAGGGCGCGTGTCTATTCGTTGATTTGATCCGGTGGTTGCGCTCGTCCCTCGCTCCACCCCTGTCGCGCCCTAGTCCGGCAGCTGCCGGACGCAGGAGGAACCGGCTAATTTCCTGGGTCCCTCCGAGACGCTAAACGCATACTTAGGCAATCAGCGAGAAACCGGGAGCGGCACTTTAATCGAACTGCGCCAGCCGGCTGGTTTAGTTGCTGGATAGCGGCGAATGCCGGCGAATACCGCCTAACTATCCCGCAGCACGATCATCGGATCGGTGCGACACGCCCGGCTGGCCGGCAGCCAGCAGGCGGCGGCGGTCGCAGCGGCCAGAATCGTGGTCACCAGCACATAAATCGATGGTTCAAGTGCCGGCACGTGAAACAGAACACTTCGAAGCGCGTAAGCGCTCAACCCAGCCCCGACCAGTCCAATAACGCAACCCAACGCCAGTAGGCGGGCGCCGTGACTGAAGATCAACCCCCGAATTTGACCAGGCTGCGCGCCCAAGGCCAGTCGCAGGGCGATTTCACGCAGCCGCCGTAACGCATTGTAAGAAAGAACACCGTACAGGCCGACCGTTGCCAGCAGAAGTGCCAGGCCGGCAAAAATCGATAACAGAAACGTAAGCAGCCGCTGTGTTGCCCACGTCGCCGTAACCCGATCGGACATTGATTTGACGTCGTGAACGGGCTGACCCGGATCAATACTGGCCACTATTTCAGCGATCGTTTTTTGTAATACCGGGGCCGGGATCGCTGTCCGGACTAACAAAACCAAATTGCGCCGTTCCAGCTGAGCATGAGGAAAAAAGGCGACGCCGGGATCCCGCGTTTCATCGCTGCCCCGAAACCGCATTCGTCCTACCACCCCAACAATTTCAAATGACCGTTTCTCGGAAACACTGCCATCCGCATCCGAGGTAAATCGTTTGCCGATGGGATCTTCTCCCGGGAAATACTTCTCGGCCGCGGTTTGATCGATGATTGCCACATTCGGCGCCTGTTTCGTATCGCGTTCAGTAAACAGGCGTCCGCGCAGCAATGGCGTGCGGAGGGCCGCAAAATAATCGCCCGCCACAACCTCGCTGTCAGGGTTCGGCTCCTGGCCGGGCGGAGGCGCAGGTTTATCTTCCCTAACGAGTGGAATCTGCCAGCCGGCGAGCAAGGGAGGGTTCGCCCCGATGCCGATTTTCTCGACTCCGGGCAACGCCGAAACTTTTTCAATCACTGCTTTTGAGAAGGTAAGGACCTTCTGGTAATCCTTATATCCGGCGTAAGGCAGATCGACTCGTGCCGTAATCAGGTTTTTCGGTTCAAAACCCAATGACACCGCCTGTAACCGTGAAAAACTCTTCAGGACCAGGCCGGCCGCACTCAATAAAATCAGCGTCAGGGCCAGATCCGCAATCACCAGCCAGTCGCGTGTCCGTTTGGCCGAAATACTATCGGACACAGCATGTCCTGCGGACCGCAGGGTCGATTGCAGATCTGCTCGAGTCGCTTGCCAGGCCGGCCACAATCCGAAAATTCCAATTGTTAGGCACGACAACAGCAGGGTGAAAAACAAAACCCGGCCATCAAA
>DATFCK010000004.1:0-2216 GCA_035253185.1 Chthoniobacterales bacterium
TACCGACAATGACTTCGCCCTGGTTGATTCCGACGCCCATGCCCAATCCCATTCGACCCTGCTCGCGCCAGCTGTCATTCAGGGTTTTGAGCGCGAGCCGCATTCCGTAGGCTGCGCGAACTGCCCGTTTGGCATCTTCGGTGACGCCGTAGCTGTGGACGTTCCCCCACACCGCCATAACCGCGTCGCCGATGAATTTGTCCAATGTTCCGCCGTGCTCAAAGATGACCGCGGTCATTTTGGTCAGGTACTCATTCAAATGCTTGACCAGTTCTTCCGGATCAGCCTTCTCCGACAGAGTGGTGAACCCGATGATGTCCGAGAACAACATCGTGGCCGGCACCCGCACGCCTAACAATGAATGATAATAGCTGTCCGGGTTATCAAGAATTTCCTTAACCAAATTTTTGGACACGTAGCGCTCGAGCGTGCGCCGGGTGCGCAGTTTCTCCAGTCGTTCGAGCGCGTAATCGAAGCCAAGGGCCGTAATCCCGCTCAAAGTGAAAGCGGACAACACCGGTACGGCGATCAAAAAGAACCCGCGACTGTCATAGAGCACGCGAGCCACCACCAGATACAAAATCGCGCCCCCGACCAGGCCCAGGAATCCCACCAGCGGTCGCCTAACGAAGGTAATGAATCCGCACGCGGCCAGCCCACCCAGGCAAACCAGCAGAAACGCGACCTTGGTCGGCGTCATTGCCAGATACTCGTGTCCAATGGCTGCGGCCATGGCATGGAGATGCAAAGCGGGTCCGGGTGTGCTCGGGCCTAACGGAGTAGCCACCACATCGTGACCAATCTGCGATGAGTCGCCCACGATGACGACCTTGCCTTTGAAAAATTCGCCACCCCGAAATTGTGGCGAATTCCAAGTCGGCGGGAAAAATATTTTCCACAGTTCGACTGGCGGGTACGCGGTCACCGGACCGAACCGAATCAACCGATAATTAAGGTCGTCCGGGACATCCTTGGCGTGACCCATTTTGGACATGGCTCGCGCCACAAAAGAAGTGAATATCTCATCCCCTTGAAACGCGTCATAGCCGGCGATCTCGCGCTCTGAGCGATGAAAGAACGCGCCCCGGACTTTTCCGTCGATCGGTTCAGGCCAAAAATTTATGAAACCGACCCGATCATCGGCCTGCTGCGGCGGCGGAATAAGCTGGGTGTTTGGCATGATGATTGGAGTCGCCATGCCGATATCCAGATTCAATCCGAGGACCACGCGATCTTTGTACTTTTCCAGCGCTGCGGCAAACGCCGGATCGCCGTCGTTAGGCCGATCGAAAATCATGTCAAACATCACCAGCCGAGCCCCCGCCTCAAAAAGACGATCTAAAAGAACAGCCCAGACCTCTCGCGACCACGGAAATGGGCGTTGGGCCATGAGTTCCAACCCGCGGTTGCCAACCACCTCCTCCGCGCCGACAACCCCGCTGTTGGGCTGGTGCATTTGTTTCGAGGCCTCGTCGATGCCCACAAAAACGAAATCCGTTCGTTCGGGCGTGGTGCGTCCGTCCCGACGAAGTTTGTCTTCAAAGTTCTGCTCGCCAACCCAGGGAGAATTCAGAAACGGGACCTTGGAGAAACGCTGACCGAGCAAGATCAGTCCGGTCCAAAAAATGCAGATAGCGCCAAGCGCGATCAGCCGGTGTCGGGCGAGCCACTGCATACCTTATTTATAGCAACAGCCTGGAATCCTGAACACAGAATCCTGCGGCAGCACGAATTCTGCCCGCGAGAGTTGGGAAACGTGCGCTGCCCAGCGGCCGGCTTGCGAAAGTCCGCCGATGCGCCCGGGACGGGGTCCGCGCCCCGGTTCAGATTCGGCGAGACGCCTGCCCTCCCCGAGAGCGCTACCATGCGCTGGAAATCAGTTGTGAATCCGTCGCACCAGCTAGCTTGATCCCAGTTCATGGCAGCGACCCATTCCGAACTCATCTGTCCGAAGTGCACTGTGTCATTGCAGCAGATCCGCACCCCGAAAGGAATATTCTGGGGATGCGATCGTTGCGGCGGCCGCGCCATCACCGTCGAATTACTGCGCCGCATTTTCACGGCGGAATCAATTAACCCGCTGTGGAAACACGCGATCAGCGGCGAAGGAATTACCAGCCGATCATGTCCCCAATGCCGCCAGGCCATGCTCGAAGTGAACCTTGCCGCCGCTGCGTCCGAGTTGGACCGCCACCTCGTTAGGGTGGATGTTTGCC
>DATFCK010000005.1:0-5756 GCA_035253185.1 Chthoniobacterales bacterium
AAAAGAAATAGCGAGTAAACGAGCTATATTTCAAGGAGCGGCGATCTCAAGGTCGCCGCTCCTTGGTCGCTTGGCTCCAAATAATGCGACGGTCATAGACCGCCGCTACAGAGGCATTAGTGAAGCGCACGCAGGATCAGATCACCTAACCAGTCCGGGTGGGCCACGCCTTTGCGGTAGGCGTTTAGCGATTCCACCGAACTGTTTACCCGCAGATTGCTGTAGGATTGATCGCGATTTTGCCAGCGCTCATGCCAATACACCGCTGCCTTAATCCGGGGATAGCGCGTCCGAAACAACTCCAGCCCCTGTTTAATCCATTCCGGTTTGCGAAGTCCTTTCGCATCGGGAGCGAATGGAAAGTCTCCAGTGCCCCACTCCGCAATCATAATCGGCTTGTTAGGGTCCAGCCCACACATCTCCTCATATGGCCAGTCGACCAGGGATCGAATATCCGGGTTTGACTCTTCTTTGAACTGCTGGCCATAAACGCTCATGCCTAACCAGTCCACGTAATCGGACCCGGGATAGTAGGCCGGTGCAAAATTCCAGGTATCGAGAGGGTAGGAATAGTTATTGGTGTGAAACATCCATTTGATGTTGCCGGCGCCGCGCGCCCGGACCCGATCCACCACGTAACGGTAGGCGCGCCGAAATGTTTCCGGTCCTTTCCAGTTATTCGCCTGCTCATCCCAATCGTCTCCGCCGTAATACGTGCCCGACCACGGGAACCAGTCACCATTCATTTCTACTCCGAACACAACGATCATCGGATGACCGAATCGTTTCGCGGCATCACCCCAGCCATCGATGTAGCCATCCCACTTTCCGGCAAGAATTTCGGTTAGGCCAAATTTGTCCGGCCCCCGGTTCTGGACATAGGGCTTATCCCACGGCGACCAGAAAACCAGGGGAAGCGAACCGTGCCGCCACAGAATGTTGAGATTGTCAGTAGGAAAGGTTTGCTCTCCCCAATAGCTCGACGACGCAATGATGGCCTGATGTTTACCGACCATCTCCTCGAACTGCTCAATTGATTCCAGACTAACCTCGTCCTCCTGGTCACCAAAATCGATAAACGCACCGGTATAAGCCCCGCGTTCCGGAAGAAGGACCTCGACCGGAGTGTTGGGATCGAGCGCAGGCTTCTTCGGCGTCGCCTTATTACAACCCGCGAGGAGAAGACATGCTGTTAGGCAAATGACGAATGACGAATGACCCGCCTTCGCGAAGCTACGGCGCGGCAGGCGAATGCCCGGCCCGCGCATGGCTATGGCGCGCCGACTAAATGAATGCCGAATCCTCAAATGACCAGATGGCAATGCCATCCCGTCATGGTAGCGGCGATTGACCCCAATCGCCATGGTGGCCGTTCAGTAAACGGCGCCTGCCGTCTAGTCCTAGAAAAAGAACTCGAAGCCGCCGTAGTAATTTCGCCGATACGCCGGAAGAATGCCTTCATCGCGGACTTCGGCCCAATAATCCCGATCGAACAGATTCTTGATCCCGGCAAACACCCCGATTCGGCCCTCCCAGAATTTCACTTCGGCGGTAAGATCCCACACGTCGTAACTCGGAATGAAATGTTGATAGCCGTTGTCGGCATTGGAAAAGTGTTTGTCCACAAGGTTACCCAGCATGCTTACCTTGACCCGGTCTTTCCAATGGTAGATGGCGCCGGTCTTGAATTGATAATTCGGCGCGTAGGCCGGGGTGTTCCCTTCAACGAAGGTGTCGGGCGCGCCTCTGGTGAATTCGGCATCCAACACGGTGACGTTGCCATAAAGGTTCAGTTTGCCCCACGGACTGGGCGCACCGCTGTTGATCGCGGCCAGGACGTCAAACTCGACCGCGGCTTCAAAGCCCCAGTATTCCACGTCACCGGCATTCAGGAACGTGTCGCCGACCTCGGCCACCAGGTCGTCGATGCCGTACCAGAAACCGCTTAAATCGAAATTCAGATACGGCAGCGGCTTTCCACGCAGTCCCAGCTCGCCCTGGAGCGAGTGTCCCTCTTCCAGATTTGGATTCGCGAAGCCGGTTGCACTAGTCGCCACCAGTTCGCCGTAGGTTCGGGGTCGATAGGCCTGTGAGAAATTTCCGTAAATTTCCAGACGGGGCGGGCCAATCTGCGTGGCCGTCGGCATCGCTGCGTTTTTGCTCGCCTTGTAATCGGCGCCTTTCCCGGCTCCGGCTACCGGGGTCGACGGGCTAGCGGCTTCGCCTTCAAGCAAAATGTACGAAGTGCCGATCCCGAACAGCGGAACAAAAGAAAAATCATCACGATCGCCTAACGGCACCGTGACTTTTGTAATATTTACCTCTTCCTCGAGGCTTTGCTGGAAAAACTCCAAACGCATGCCTGGAGTGATGGAAAAACGTCCGAAGTGGAACCGATTTTCGGCAAAAATGGAGCCGTTAAACGTTTCGCCGAAGTTGGACCGGCGTAATTCTCCATCCTCCGCATCAGGGGTTGGACCGCGGCGGTCGTCGCGATGCTGCAGCGCGTGATAAAAATAGAGACCACCGGCAAAGGTGGAAACATCATTGAACAGATCGTAGTCATGCCGCAATCGAGCGTCAGCGCCCTCGGTCCAATCGTAGCGCGCTTGGACGTCGTTTGTTCCAGCGGCCCCGGCGCCGGTCGGATCCGGCTGAAATCCTTCACCGCCGCCGCGCTGCCGTTTACTCCACCGCTCGAGATATCCGCCGAAGGCCTTGAAATCCAATTGAGTGCGGTCGGACAACAGCTTTTGATAATCGAGCACGCCGTAATGTCGGGACAGGCGGAACCGATCGAACAGGCGAGTTGACGCGTCGCGATTGTCCTCATAGAAACGGGTGATCGAACCGGCCGGGCCGGCATTGCCGTCCGGGTCGCCCGGCCGTCTCAATCCACCCGGTTCACCGTGTTCTTCTTCGTAGGCATCGTAGGTCAGCACGATTCGACTGTCGTGGTTCAACTCCAACACCGCCCGCGCGCTGCCGGCATCGACAATGTAATCGCCGTTAGTCTCACGAAAACCTTCCCGCTCACGATGATCGTAGTAACCGTAAAACCCGGCGCTTTTCCATCCGGTTTCAATGGCGGTAAAATTGGTGAATAATTCGTCACTGCCGAACGTGTCTCGTTGAGTGAAGTGAAACGGCGCATCGCGTCGCGGCATCTTCATAATGAAGTTCAGCGCGCCGCCGGGCTGCGGGCCAAACTGCAGGGCTGCTCCGCCCCTAACGAATTCAATCCGTTCGACCGCATCGAGGGTGGGTGCGTAATGCGATTCGGGGAAGCCGAACTGCTCGTTTTTGATGGAGACGCCGTCTTTCAGAATTTGCATGAACTCGCTGCGCTGCGAATCCAAACCGCGATAACCGAAGTTAACGATGGGAGAAGTCGGTTCCTCACTTACCAGAATTCCTGGAGTGGTAGCCATCGCTTCGCGGTAATCATTGTTGGCGATTACGGGAAACTCTTCCGGCTTCACGAAGGAGGTTTTCTTCCCGGAATTGATTTTGGTTCCTTCGACTTCAGGCAGGGCCGGGTATTCCACCGGGTTGATGTCGAAGCTGCCAGTAACAACAACTTGTTCGGCCTGAGTTGTTGGTTCCTCCCAGGCGATGGCATGCGACCCTCCGGTAAATGGCCAGTAAAGCAGGGGCGCCGGAGCGTTCTTGACTTGGGGTGGTTGCGGAATGATCGCCGAAGGGCTAACCGCCTCCTGGCCGTAGGCACCGACGGGATGGGCCAGCAGCCCGAGCGCGAGTGCTAGAAATGTAAGATTTCGTATCATAATAAGATCCTCTATTTAAGAAGAAGAAATCAGGGCGAGTACTACAAGCAATTATTACAGTCTCGTAATCTCTCCTCGACCGGCGGCTGGCCGTGTCCCACGGTGAAAAATCTCGTCTTTAAGGCGCCTGAAACTCGCCTGGGGACCACTTATTCCTTGGAATTAGGAGATAATCGGCCGCTCTGCCTGCTGGCCGACGGTTGGTTCCGGCTACGCTCTAACCGGCACGCTGGCAGTGCGTTCTAATTTGCCCCAACTGACAAAAGCGCCCTTTAACGCCCTCAGGATCGCCTTCCAAATGCAGTAACTGAGCATTGGGCGGTAAATCAGACGCATCGGCAAAATCCGCCACGCTCGCCACACGTTTTCGCGCTCCAAAATGCAGGCCAGAGCCGCCAGTATTACGTCCATCGCCAGAAAGGTGATCACGAAGGGCAGCACTGCGCGCCACGCGCCAAACGGCAGGGAGACTAACAGAAACAAATCGACCAGCGGCGTCACCGCCACGAGAACAATCTGAAAAAACCACACGCTCGGTAGGCTAAACCAGCCTAACCCGCGATAATTCCAGTTAAACACGATGTCGCGGTGCTTCCAGAGACACTGCAACGTGCCGTAGGCCCAGCGCGAACGTTGACGCGCCAAGGTGCGAACGCTTTCCGGCGCTTCGGTCCAGGCTATCGCCGCCGGCACATACACGATGCGTTGTTGTTGTTTATGCAACGCGAGAGTCAGATCGGTATCCTCGGCTAACGTATCGAGACTGAGCCCGCCGGCCTGATCGATCGCGCCCTTGCGCACCGCGCTAATGGCTCCCGGCACTACGGTGATGCAATTCCAGCGGTCGTAGGCGCGCCGGTCCAAATTGAATCCGCAGGTATATTCCAAAGCCTGACACCGGGCGATGAATGTTCTGAGATTGCCAACTTTGGCGTGACCGGAGACGGCGCCTACTGCCGGATCGGCGAACGGCTCGAGCAATCGAGAAAGGGTGTCGCGCTGACATTGCGTATCGGCATCTATGAACACGACAAGTTCGTGTCGAACCGCCACGAGTGCGCGTTGCAAGGCCCGGGCTTTACCGCGGTTCGGCTGCCGGATCAGCCGAATTCGCGCATCTTCTGCGGCCAATCGCTCGACCTCAGCCGCGGTGTCATCAGTGGAACCGTCATCGACTACGAGCACTTCGAGTTCACCCTTGTAATCGGTGGCTAACAACGTGCTCAAGGTGCCGGCGATCACTTTGGCTTCGTTATATGCCGCGATCGCGACACTGACGGGCCGATTTTGTTCGGCGAACGGCCGGTGGCGGAATCGATAGGCAAGCCAGATCACGATCAATGTGCGCACTACCACCAACGCCGTCGCCACGATCATGAACGCCCACAAAAATTCCTCGATTGCGTGATAGACCCGGAATCCAACGCCGCTGACCAGTCGGGACAGGGATTTCTTGTTTCCGGGCAAAGGCGGCATGACCGAATCCCGATCAATACCTAACAACGTACTCAATGACACAACCGTATCGCCACGGGTGCGCAGCCAATCCAAAATTTCGGGCAGCGCTTCGACCGTCTGGGAGCGATCGCCGCCGGCGTCATGCAACAGGATGATGCTGCCGTCCCGCCGTTGTTGCTTGACCCGGTGCACAATAACATCCGCGCCCGGCCGGGCCCAATCCTGGGGATCGATGTTTTCCAGCACCACCAAATAGCTCAGATCCTGCGCGATCTGCAGAGCGGACAATTCGCTGAGCCTCGATGGGCTGGTGTCGGCGGCGTAAGGCGGGCGAAACAGGGTGGTGGCGCGTCCGGTAATCGATTCGAGCAAAAGTTGGGTCGCGTTCAATTCCAGCCGGACATGTTCCGGCCAGCACAGCGCGAGGTTGGGATGATAGTAGGTGTGATTCCCAATTTCGTGACCTTCGGCCACGATCCGCCGGACTAACGACGGGTAACGCTCGGCGTT
>DATFCK010000006.1:0-3273 GCA_035253185.1 Chthoniobacterales bacterium
ATTCACGATGATCTGGGCGACATTGAAATCGCCGGCATGACCGATTCCGGAATTGTGACCAACATTTTGAATAAACACGCGATTCCTCCGACTAACGATAATATCGCCTCATTTCTCGATTCTTACGTGCACTTCCTCTCTCTCGAACTCCCTCGGCGCACCGGTCAGCTTTTGCCCGGCGTGCTCGAGCTATTGGAAAAACTGAAGCCACGCCCGCATCTGATCCTCGCCTTGTTGACCGGAAACGTCGCCCGCGGCGCGCAGCTTAAATTGGAGCACTACGGTGTGTGGCACTTCTTTGAGTTCGGCGCGTTCGCCGACGACCATCACGATCGCAATCAGCTGGGATCCTTTGCCAGGGCCCGGGCGCGGGAAAAACACGGGGTGGAATTTTCGGCCGCGCAAATTGATGTAATCGGTGATACCCCGCGCGACATTGCCTGCGGCAAAGCGATCGGGGCGCGCACGATCGCCATCGCCACTGGCTCCTGGCCGAAACACGAGCTGGCCGCACATAACCCTGATTTTCTGTTTGATGATTTGGCCAATGTCGACGAAGTGATGCAGATTTTGGACTGGTAAAGGGATCAAAGGGAAGGGCTGCGTACTATGACTAATGGCAATATGACAACCGCATCGAACCAACCGAACGTTCTGGCGCTGGAGGGCGAAATCGATCTGCACGTTTCGCCGCGGGTGGCTCTTTCATTGAATCAGGAGATCAAAAAGAAACCGGCCAAACTGGTGGTCGACCTGGCTCGGGTCAGTTACATCGATAGCTCCGGACTGGCCGTTTTGATCGATGCCATGCAAGGCGTTGAAGAATACGGCGGCATTTTTGCGGTGGCAGGAATGCAGGAGCCCGTTCGTTCGATATTCGAAATCGCGCGTCTGGATCAGGTTTTTCGAATCTTCCCGGACGTCCAATCCGCGCTGGCTGCGAGCTGAGTTTGTTTTGGCGCGGCGCGCTGTGCCACGCGCCCAAAAATCTGTTGGTAACCGCTAAATTTTCGCTCGCGCCTTCACCGAAACGGGCGCACGTCTTGCTCGTGATTTTACTAAGATGTTGGACCCTGAACCCCGGAACATACTACCCCTGCAGGGTGAGATCGACCTGAACGTATCGCCCAAAATTGCGACCACGTTTAACGAGTTGGCGCGTGCCAAAGCTCCACGCGTGGTAGTCGATCTTACCAACGTGACATACATCGACAGCTCGGGACTGGCGGTGCTAATCAACGGCATGCAACAGGTTAAGGAATACGGAGGAAAGTTCGCGTTAGTAGGCCTGCAACATGACGTGCGTTCCATTCTCGAAACGGCGCGCCTGGACCAGTTTTTCTCGACGTATCCTCACGTCGACGACGCTCTGGCGGCCGACTGAAGCACGATTTCAAGCGTGCGCGCCACGTTTCGGGAAATGTCGAACTGCGACGCGCGTTTAAGGATCGAAGGTCTGGCCGCGTCACGCCGCGTCGGCTCTGCCCAGGCCTGGATCGCATTTCGCAAATCGTCGAGGTCGTCCGGCCGATCCACGACCGAGCCGTGAATCCGGTCCTCCATAATTTCGGCAAATCCGTTTGCCCGCGTCGTGATGACCGCCAAGCCCGACGCCAGCGCCTCCAGGCAGGCATTTGAGAACGGATCATAAATAGTCGGGAGAATGAAAACGTCGGCCGCCGCATAGACCGGCCGCAAATCGGCCACCTCACCAAGGAAACTGACCTGATCGTCGCGGTAGCGGGCAAGATTGCCCTTCCCGGCGACGAACAACCGCAACCGGGGGTTCTCGCAGGCTTTCACCGCATCAATGGCGAAGCGCAAACCTTTGCGCTCCCACCCCGTCCCGGCGAAAAGAAGCGCCACGTCTTCGGTCCCTAAACCGAGCTCGTGCCGCGCCTGTGTTTTTGCCAGCGGATCGAATCGGTATTGTTCGAGCGGAATCCCGTTAGGCACGACATCGATTCGATCAGGCCGGTAATTATACAAATCGACGATCTCGTCTTTAACCAGTCGCGAATTTGCGATCACTCGCTCGGCGCCGCGCTCATGCAGCAACGTTTCTTCCAGTCGCAAAAGCTCCCGGTGTTTACCCTGGAAACGACGGGCCAGTGCCCGCCACGGCATTTCGTATTTCTCGCGGCGATTCAACCATGACTGATGGACACCGTCGCCCGCCCGGTAAACATCGCATCGGCACACCCGCTCGAGACTGATCAGAACCTCATCTCGCGAATTCTGGCGTGATCTTTCCAACTCGTTAGCAAAAGCGAGCGGCGATTTTGCGCCTAACCGGATGACCTCGGGAAACGTGCGATCTTCCTCCGGCCAGTCGTCGGTGGCATAAAGCCGGGTCCGATAACCGTTCTTGGCTACTCCTTCGGCTAACCGTTTCAGATAACTTTCGGCGCCGCCACTACCGGAATAGCCGCGGCGCGCAAAACAAATCGTGAGAGTCTGGTCGGCCATTTTGGGATCGCTGAATTTGCCGTAGTGCCGACAATGGCACCAGCAAAAGATCCTCCGCCCCTGCCGGGGCGAATTGGTGTTTGTGGATTGTCTCCGGTGGTTTGCACCACCGGCTAATCTCCTAACGTGCCTCTGGCACTTGATAGCTCGGAAGCATTTCTATGTTCGCACATAATGTCCACAAGCTTGCCACGGCGCGTACCACAAAGGAGTCTTCTGTTTCGACGATGAGCGTTGTCCCCAACACCCAAGGCCAACTGCATCAAGGGGCCCTTGAAAAGACCCGCCTTCTACCGAAATCGCTTCTCTATTCGATCTTCGCCAGAATCGGCGGGCACGGTCTGGATACGGACGCATTCGAAGCGCTGCGGGCATCGTACCGCGGCGGTTTTCTCGGTAAAGCCATCGCTTATGACAATCGGCAGACGGAAATACCATCCAACCTCATTTACTCACTTCGCTGGCATCCGGTTAGGTTGATGTCATTTGTCGGGAGCAAACCGTATTATGGAGTGAAAAAACGATACCTGGATTGGACCGCGACCCGATTTCTGGAGACCGGGCGTTACGATTTCTTTCATAGCTGGTCGGGAGATTGTTTACGATCGTTGCGCGTTGCCAAACGTCGGCGGATTCCCTCGCTGATTGAAATCCCGACCTGGCACCGGGATCGCGCTACCGGCCGTGCGGGGGAAGCGTCGCCGGCGGGCAACACCTGGAAATCGAGACTGTTGTTGGAGCGCGAGCGATTCCTGGAGGAATACCAGCTCGCCGATTTGATTGTTGTTCTGTCGGAAAAGGCGG
>DATFCK010000007.1:0-7178 GCA_035253185.1 Chthoniobacterales bacterium
CGGTTCGGTGAAGAACCGCAACGCTTCGTCACCGCCTTCGCGGCCGACGCCGCTTTGTTTCATTCCACCAAACGGCACCCGCAGGTCACGCAGCAGCCAGCAATTTACCCACACCGTGCCGGTGTGAATTTGTTCGGCGACGCGGTGGGCCCGGCTCAGGTTTTGGGTCCAGACGCTTGAGGCCAGCCCGTAGTCGCAGTCATTCGCATACCTAACGACTTCTTCCTCGGTGTCGAACGGGGTGATCGTGACCACCGGCCCGAAAATTTCTTCCCGGTTGGTCCGGCAGGACACCGGCAGTCCGGTGATGATCGTTGGCTGGAGGAAATAACCGTCACGGCACCGATCGTTGATCTCTTTGGGCGGTGAGCCGCCGAGCACAATCTTGCCGCCTTCCTTCTGCGCCAGATCAACGTAAAATTTCACTTTGTCGATTTGGGTTTTGGACACGATTGCGCCCTGCTCCGTCTTTTCGTCGAGCGGATCGCCCATTTTCAATTTCGAGGTCTTTTCGACGAATCGATCTACGAAGTGTTGGTAAGCAGAGCGCTCCACGAAGACTCGCGACCCGCAAAGGCAAACTTGTCCCTGGTTGGCAAAAGACGAGCGGATACTGACGTTGATTGCGGCATCCAGATCGGCATCGGCAAAGATAATGTTTGGGTTCTTACCGCCGAGCTCCAGCGAGATCTTCTTGAACAAAGGCGCGCCTGCCTCCGCGACCTTGCGTCCGGTAACGGTGCCGCCGGTAAACGAGATCGTGGTGATCTTTGGATGAGCCGTTATGGCCGCGCCAACGTTAGGTCCGGTGCCCTGCACAATGTTGAGCACACCGTTAGGCAAGCCTGCTTCACGACAGATTTCGCACAACAGGAACGCTGTCATCGGGGTCAATTCGCTCGGCTTGGCGATCGCCGTGTTCCCCACCGCAATTGCCGGTGCGATTTTCCAGCTCAACAAGTAGAGCGGAAGATTCCAGGGCGAGATCAGTCCGGCGATTCCGCGGGGCTGACGCAGAGTGTAATTAAAGGCGATGTTATCGGTGACGTGCGCCTCTGATTCGGTGTGCAGAATCGCCGTCGCGAAAAAACGGAAATTGCTGGCGGCGCGCGGTATATCGAGGGTCCGGGCCAGGGTAATCGGTTTGCCGGTGTCGATCGATTCGGCCCGGGCCAGTTTTTCCAGATCGCGTTCGATCAGGTCGGCGATTCGGAGCAAAAGGCGGGAACGTTCGGCTGAAGAAGTCCGCGACCAGGCCAGAAACGCTTTTTCCGCTGCCGCCACCGCGGCTTCGACATCGCGCCCATCGCTGTCTGGAACCAGGGAATACGGCTTTCCGGTAGCCGGCTCGATATTATCCAGATACTTGCGGCTAACCGGCTCGCGGAATTCTCCGTCGATAAAGTTGCTGATCATGCAGAGTTCCGGTTGCACGGTGGTAAAACCTAAACGCTTCACTCGTCCTCGCCAAGAGACGCAACGCGAGAAATGGATTCCCGGGGGCAGCGCCCGGCTCAGGCTCTGCCAGCCCGGCTCGTTCAGATCGCGGGATGCGACCTTTGCCGCCCGAGACGGGCGCGCTCCCCTCGAGAACTCCGTGATCCCACTTCGTCTCCTTATTTGACCCGATGCGTACCAGGGATCGCCAACGGCTACGCCATCACTCGATTCCCGCCCTGCGTGGCACGGGCGACGCTTTGCGTGCTATATATAAGCCTTATGAAGTCGTTCCTGTTGATCACGCTGTCATGGTCCGCAGTCTTCTTGACTGGTTGCGAAACCACCGAAACTGCGGGTGGAAATCAGGAAGCCAAACGGCGCGCCGCCATTGAGCAGCGCAGGCAGCAGGTGCCGCCGGATGAAGCGCAGGCAAACCTCTGGAACGCGCAGCAGGATCGGCTCAATCGCGACGGCAATCCATCGCGAGAATTTTAAAGGTTGTTCCCGACCGGCGATGGGTCGACCGGGCAAGGGCCCTGTCGCCGGCCTATTATCACTCGTACCTTAGGCTCGGGCTCGGTCAGCGCCCCGCAGGGAGACCCTCCGGGGGTACGACGCCGGTAATCCATTTTTGACGGTTCTTTCGGCAAAGGCGGCCTGATAGATTTCAGGTCATGAAATCAAAGTTGCCCGCCCACAAGACGAAAATTGTCGGGACGATCGGGCCGGCGTCGGAATCGCCGGAGATGCTGAAGCGGTTGATCCGAGCGGGGTTGAATGTGGCCCGATTGAATTTTTCGCATGGCGATTTTTCCAGTCATGCCCAGGCGGTTCAACGGATCCGGGCTGCATCGCGCCTGACCGGCAGGAGGGTCGCGATCCTGGCAGACCTTCCGGGGCCGAAAATGCGGTTAGGCGAAATCAACCCCGAGCCGATTCAACTTATGCGCGGGGACCATTTCATTCTGACCAGCGAAGACATTGTCGGCGATGCGCGCCGGGTATCGATGAGCTTCAACCCGTTGCCGCGCGTGGTCCGACCGGGTAATCGGCTGTTTCTCAACGACGGCCTTGTTCAACTCGTGGTTGAACGGGTGAGGGGTAACGACGTGCATTGCGTGGTGGCAGTAGGCGGCGAATTGCGATCGCGTAAAGGATTGAATCTACCCGGAATTAATCTGGGCATCAGCGCCTTCACGCCTCACGACCGCAAATGTCTGGAATTTGCGATGCAGCAGGGCATCGATGCAGTTAGCCAGTCGTTTGTTGAGAGTGCTGAAGACATTGAGAAAGTCCGTTCGGCCGCGCTACGCATCGGCTCGAAACCATTCATTATTGCGAAGATCGAACGCTCGGACGCGGTCGCGCGTTTCGACGATATCCTGCGGGCGGCCGACGGCATCATGGTTGCGCGAGGTGATTTGGGGGTCGAAGTCCCGATTGAAGAAATCGCTTACACCCAAAAACAACTGATCGCCAAAGCCAACCTGGCCGGTAAACCGGTAATCACGGCGACGCAGATGCTGGAATCAATGGTGAACAGCCGTCTGCCGACGCGCGCGGAAGCGACTGATGTGGCCAATGCCATTTTAGACGGGACTGATTGCGTGATGCTTTCGGGCGAATCGGCAATGGGAAAATTCCCGGAAGAAGCGGTAACCATGCTGGCAAGAATCGCCGCGTTTACCGAAACACATCGGCCGCGGGCAAGTTTGGCAGATCGCCGCGAATTATTGAAGCAGCAACCGCCTAACACCGGCGCTGATCGCATGGCCTCCCTGGTCGAGCATGCGCTTGAGACGGTGCCGTGTGACGTGGTGTTGGCGCCAACCCATACCGGAACGACGTCGCGGATCATATCGCGTTGCAAGCCGAAGGTGTGGATCGTGTCGCCCTGCGCCAATCGCCAGGCCAGCCAGGGTCTCGCTTTCTCCTACGGAGTGCACGCAGTCGACGTCTCAGCCACGACTAACGAAAAGGAAACATCAACCGATCGGTGGCTGCGTAAACAGGGCGTGCACGCCAAACGAGTGCTTCTGGTGGCAGGTCCATCACACCAAAATCCAAAGGCCAATCATCGGATTGAGCTCATTCAGCTCGATCGGCGAGAATCCGAGGCCAGTTTGCCTAACGAACTTAGACCTTTTGCGCCGGCGGCTGGTAAAGGGAAGCCGGGAGGATCGGGTAAACCATCAGCGCGATTCCCCCGACGAACCAGGCGGAACGCCCGGAGCTGATGATAAAGGCCGGCGGCCAGGTTGGCGAACGGCACTATCACGCCTGCGCAACGATGGCGCTACCGGGTCAAGCGCTCTTACTCGGTTAAGCCTAACGATGCCAGCGTCGTTTGATCGATCGTTCCTGTAATCGGAATCCGCCGATCGCGCTGATACCGGTTCAACGCCGCCTGCGTTTTTGCCCCGGCGACGCCGTCAACCGCGTACTGGTAATAACCGCGCCGCTGCAACTCGCTTTGCACGTTGGCGATCACCTCGTCGGGTGGCAACCCGCCGTAAGCGTAAATCGGGGCGTCGTACGGATAATAAGAGAAGTACGGATCGTAACCCCATGTCGGGTACCACCAGCCGTTCCACCATCCCCACCAACCCCAGCCAGCCAAAATGATCACGTTGCAATGATTATGCCACCAGTCGCGATTGTGATGGCCATGACAATGGTCGCGGTGACGCCGGCGCGCTTCGTTAACATCGGATCTCGGGCCGCCCGCGGTGCGCAACTTTTGCTGCGTTGCGGTATCAAACCGGCCCTGGTTTGCCGGATTATTTCGCGCCCATTGCCCCTTGTGCGTTCTTCCATCATGGGTCGTTAGGGTGCGCCGGCCAAAGGATCCGTTTTCCTTCTGCCGCATCTCGCCGGCGCGGCTACGGTTGTCGGACAGGGAGCGTTTGCCACCTGAGGCCCGGTTGTTAGACAAAGCATGATTATTGCGATGAACAGTCGCTACACCGCGATTCAGTTGGCGACTCGCTCGGTTACCTTGTGCCGCAAATTGGCGTTGCGTCACTGCACCGGTTGGACGAATGGCGGTGCCGCCGTAGCGACTGCCCAGGGCTCCGCGATATCCGCTGAATCGGGCTGCACCCCGATACCCTGCGATGTTACCACGCGGACCGCCTGAAAAACCCCGAGCGCTCGCACCCGAAAATCCTCGAGCGCCGCTTCCTCCGCCGCCACCACCGCCACCCCGGCCGGCCTCCAGTTTCGTTACCGATACCTCTTCACCGGGCGGGACGATTTGAAAGGGGGAGGGAGCTGCCGAGAGGCTGAGACTGGCGGAAAGAGCAAATACCGCCACCAACGCTGTTTTCATATGTACTCCTATGTACTATTTAAATGCCGCAGGGGCAGCAAAGTTCCTGTCGGATTTCGCTTTTTTTCGACTAATTCGAGGCTTCAGGCCAGGAGGCCGCGTGGGGTTTTACGCACGTCGGGATCGCAGAAAGCGTAAATGCTTCGATCCAGCCGATAGAATATGAAACCGGAGGCGGAACCACGCGCGACCAACGCCGGACCGGGGTAAGCGCTATTGCCGGTCAAGCTGTCAGCGCAACCGGTTACAATTCTGCAATGGCACCCACCGAAACCTCACCAGATCTGCAGTACCCGAGGTGGTGACCAAGACCCTAACCAGCGTGATCCCGGCTGGAAGAAGGCATTGAACAGTTATCAAAAATTGGCTGTCTACCGCATTGTTATACATCGCCCTGATCGGATAAACTTCATGAGGCGTAGCCTGATTTGCGTCAGGTGATAAACCAGTTATGACCACGATCCGCACCTTCTTCAATCAATCGGAAGCGGCTTTGTGCGTATCGTTGTTGCAAGCTCATGGGTTTGATCCGGTTTTGCTCGACGAAGCTTCGTATGCCTGGGCGTATGCCGGGACGGCTATCCCGATCAGATTACAGGTTCCGGACGGCCAGGCTGGTGATGCCGTCGCTTGTTTGAAGCGCGCTGACTCCGAGGGATTTGATTCAGACCCTCGTTCCGATACAAAAATTGCCTAACCGATCATGCAGCGCGGGCTCGTTACCATTGGCGGCGGCATAACCCTGTTTTTGATCGGCTTGCTGGTTGGTCGTTCGCAAGGGCATGTTCGGGATCGTCCCACCGGGATGTCCACGGTGGTTCAAACGCAATCCGCCCCGGCGTCTCACAAGAGACAAAAGCCTGCACCGGCGTCGCCCCGTGCGACTCCATCGAAAACCACGGTCTCCGGCGGCCCGGACGATCTCTTCGCTGCGCTGAGAAGCGCCATGGCGCAACCAACCGGTCGCCGACGATCCATAACCGTTGCCCAGCTGATGGATTCGGTCGACGCCACCAATGCGGCGGAAATCTATTATTTTGCCCAAAAGATGGCTAACGAGTCGGACCGCTACACAATATCGTCGGCGGTGTTTTCGCGCTGGGCCGAATTGAATCCAGCCGAGGCACTGTCGTTCGCCCAGAGCCTGCCGGGAAATCGGGAACGGAACAGCGCGACCTATAGCGTGATTAACGCCTGGGCGGAGATCGACCCAAACGCCGCGTTGGCAGCCGCGCAGCAGATACCGAAAACTTCGAATTACGTTTCGGCAGTTGAAGCTGTCATTGGCGTCATCGCAAATCGAGATCCCAGGACTGCTTTGGCTCTGCTGCAAAACGTGCCAACTAATCAAAGCCGCGGTTCGTCTGCTTATTGGTCAGTTTTCAATCGATGGGCGACCTCCGACATTACCGCTGCCTCGGCCGAAGCGTTGCGGTTGCCGCCGGGCAGGAATCGGGACAGTGCATTGCAGGCTGTCGGCGCCTCGTGGGCGTCGAGAGATCCAGAGGCGGGATTTGAGTGGGCCCGCTCGATTCCTGCGGTCACAGCTCGCGACCGCGCCCTCTCAGGCCTACTTAATAACTGGGCAACCAGGGAACCGGATAAGGCTGCCGAAAAAGTCATGACCCTGCCGGCCAGCGACAATCGCAATCAATTGGTTTGGAATATTGTTAGGAATTGGGCCGAGACAGATATCCGCGCCGCGTTTGATTGGGTCCAGGCGTTGCCAGCCGGAGAAGTAAAAGATCAGGCAATGGGAAGTGTTCTTCAGATGTGGGCAAATACCGATCCGGTCGCGGCCGGCGATTACGTTGCTTCACTTCCTCCCGGCAACGCGCAGGAGCGGGCAGTGAATTCGCTGGTTTACACGATGGCGACTGGCGATGTCCGGCTGGCCTTGGAATGGGCTGAGAAGCTGCCGAAGGGCTCCATCAGGACCTCCGCGCTGAACTCGGTGGTGACAGAATGGGCCCAATCGGATCCGCGCGCGGCAGCCGACTACGTTCGGCGCACGACTGACGGCAGCGAGCGGCAGAATTTGCTCAACTCGATCGTTAGCAGGTGGGGAAGAACCGATCCCGACGCGGTAATGTCGTGGTTAGGGACATTGTCGGATGCCGATTTGCGCGATCGCTTGATGCCCGGAATGCTAGGGGCCATGGCTGACAATGATCCGGCTGCGGCTTCGCGCAAAGCGGAGGCGCTGCCGCCGGCCGCACAAGAGGCGGCCATGATCGTTGTAGCTAACCACTGGGTCAGGACCGATCCTCAAGGCGCCAGCCGATGGGCGGCGGGTCTGCCCGAAGGGAAGGCCAGGCAAAGTGTTATCAACAACATGATGGGAACCTGGGTGCAGAACGACTCGGCCTCGGCCGAGAACTGGATGGGCACTTTGCCGCGCGGGGCC
>DATFCK010000008.1:0-5145 GCA_035253185.1 Chthoniobacterales bacterium
GGCTAAATAAATGCAGACGACCAGGAAAGGCAGAAACATGCCCACGCTGAAGATCAAAGCTCGCACAACCATGCGCGAAACATCGCGGGGTTGCTGTTGCCACTGATGAACAAGGAGCACGAGCGCGCCGAACAGACCAAAGAACACGCCATGTTGTTTCATTACGTATGCGATTCCGAAAAAAATGCCGCTGCAGAACAACGCCGTATTACGGTTTCTTTCGAAGCCGACAAGGAGTACTAACGCGCCAGCCGCAGCGAATAACGATACGAAGTGAGTCGCATGCCCGGCTAAGCCGAGCACAGAATGGCTGAGCGACAGGACGGCAAAGGAGCCGGCGGCAACAATTCCGCAGATGAGCCCAAAAAGCCTTTTGCCAAGCAAATATACCATTAGGATCAGTGCGCAATTGACGAGTAGCAGCCCGGCATGAATCGCCCGAACGCTCTCGCCCATTACGGCCATTATAACCGCGTAGGCAGCGTAGGTGCCCGGGAGCTTCATGTTGTAGGCAAGCTCGTAGGGCGGAATACCGCGTAGCAGCAGTTGGCCTGCGTAGGCATATTCGCCTTCATCGCGTTCCAACGGCATGTCCAGAAGACGAATCCGAATGGCACCGGCTGCACAAATAATCAGCGTCAGGGTTAGCACCACCACCCATCGTTCGGTAAGGATGCCACCAAAAAGGTTGAAGGGATGACTTTCGCCAGCAGATCTGTGAGTCATCATGGATCAGGAGGGAGCAGTCGGCCGGTGGTGCACGCCTAATTGCATAGCATGGTAACAGCTTCACGAAAACTCGTGACCGATATGAATTCCGCGGGAACCGTGAATGATCGCGCTCTTACGGGCGCGAAAAGGAAACCGAGGAACCAGCAATTTACGCAGTACGCTGTCAGTAAAGGAACGCTCACCGTCGCCATCGAATGCTCGCCCTAACGATCAATAGCATCGGGCGGTGTTTTTCGCCTGAAAATGGTTAACGCCGAACCGCTCTTGGCCGAACGGTACTTTCCAGCCCAGGTATCGAGGTGGTATTCGGTGATTTTTGGCGACAATATATCGACAAACCCAACCTGCTCGAGATGGGTCTTGGCATAACTTTGAAACCAGACATGAACCGGATCGTTCCCGGGAGCCGGGAACCATGAGGCAAGGCCATCTACCAGAATGACGTAGGACGGCGCGCGCGTTTCAATCTCCTGGATCATCTCCGCCGCCATGCGCTCTGCGTATTTCTGCTTCTCCACGATCCCATAAACGTAGATGTAACCGGTCGCGGAACGGCGACCGCTGTAGAAATAGATTTCGGGCTCCGATCCGAGCACCGCGATGGATTGATCGGCCGCACAGTGGTCCCGGAGGTATCGGCCGATCTCCAATGCTTCTGGAAACGGGTTGTCGCCATAGATGTAGCGGACGACTTCTGCCGGGGTGAATCGAAAGAAAGTTCGGCGGTGTCGATAGGTGGTTGCAGCCAGAGCGAGCAACACCAACGTTAGGGGAACCCAAACCCATATCGGACGAGCCGTTCTGCTTCTGATTTCCTTATAAGTCTCTTGAATCGCCACCCCGGCCCAAACGCCCATCAGCGGCAGGATCGGAATGAAATAATGTTCCCGAAAATGCAGACCCGCAGCACAACTCGCGGACGCCGCCACTGACAGTCCCACGGCCGGCCAGAATCCGAAATCGCGGGGACGGCGCAATGCCACCACGAAGCCCACGATGCTCAGCAGACCGATTCCAGGCGCAGCATGCGCAAGACGTCCGATGCCAGCTTTCAGATTGAGCCAGCCGTCCCACCACGAGACCTCGCGGGCATACTCGTGGGCATAATGCCACGTCCAAAACCAGAATGTATCCGCCACCCCCAACGCCCGAATCGTTAGGATGGTAACGATCAAGGGACCAGCCATCGCCAGGCCGAAAGCTGTTCCCCGGAGGAGTGCGCCTTTCAAACTCCAACTCTTTAAGTCGTGCGGCCAAACGGCCATCACACCACAAAGCGCAAAGGCGATCGCGGATTGCTTCATGAGGATGGCCAGTCCAAACAGGAAACCGGCGATTACTATATTCCTCATCGGGATAGCGCCGCGATGCCCTAGCAATATGACTGCTCCTGCCACAACGAATAGAGTGACGAAATGATTGGCGTGTGCGGCCAACCCGAGAACCGATTCACTGAGAGCTATCAACCCAAAGCAGGCGGCGGCGACCAAGCCACAGACCTGACCGTAAAGCCGGTAGCCCAGCAGATAAACCAGTCCGATCGTGATGGCGTTAACGATAGTTAGGCCAAGGTGAATTCCGCCCGCGCTCTGGCCAAAAGCCGCCATAATCAAAGCATAAACGGCGTGGGTCCCTGGCAACTTCATGGTGTATGCCAGTTTGTACGGCGCAACGCCCTGCAGCATTAACTGGCCGGCATACGCGTATTCGCCCTCATCGCGCTCGAATGGCATTTGGAGTAACCGAATTCGAATGGCAGCGGCGAATCCAATTATGCCTAACAAGCAAAGAAAAACAAACCAACGCGGCAGGACTGGCCGCTGGATTGAGTCTAAGGCCGCGTTATCGCCAGCCATAGACCTCAACAATCCTCGCATTTTCCAGTGGATTGGTAAAAGGTGGAGTGGTTAGGCGGATTTCCCGGCCGTCAGAGATGCGGCTGAACAGAAGCTGTTCGACGGAACATGACCAGTAATTCCGGCAGTTTGTTTCCTGCGATTTTGGCATCGTGAATATTTCCAGATCCGGATTGGTCAGCATGCTCCTCGGTGTTTACCGCTGCAAATGGCGCGCTGACAGGGGGGGCAACGTCGCAACAACAGTTCTCTGCGCTATTTCTAAAGATCGGGCACAACAAATCAAGACACAAGCGAGGATGCCGACAATGAAAGCATTGACTACCATTTGGAGTTGAGGATCCCATTGTCGGTTTAACGACAACAGGCCCACGTCCAAAATCCTGGTAAAAACGATTCGATGCTCGTTATGCGGTTCAAACCACGTCTGCCAGGATAACGTTCCTTCTAACCAGGGCTTTAAAAAGTTGATGGCCTCGTCCCATTGATCCCAAAACGGAACCGGCGAAGAATAGAACTGAATGAGCCAGAGCCTGGCTCCCCAAACGACGCTGAAAACCGCGAGGTACTTTAGAATTGTTGGCAGTTTGAACTTTCGGGCCAGACTAACGACCGTGCGGGGCGAGATATTGTCGGTCACTTTGCGAAGGACATTCAGTACCTGTTTCGTCCAGCAAACTGGAAGGCATCCTGGATGAGTTCGCAGCGTGGTTTGTGCCGGCCATTGTCGATGACTTCTACCACATCAAATCGATAGGTAATCTCGGGATTGTCCAGCATACGCAGCCAGACTTCGGCGCCTCGGGCGATCTGGCGCTTTTGAAATGATTTGATGTCGTCGAATGGACGACGGGCGTCCTCATTGGCCCGGGTTTTTACTTCTACGAATACCAGGATCTCGCCCTGCCGACACACGACGTCGACCTCGCCACCGCGACGGTGCTTGAAATTTCGATGTAAAATCTTGTAGCCGTTTTTGCGCAGGAAACGGCAGGCCGCGTCTTCGCCCTTTCGGCCGCGAATGTGTTCAGGCCGATTGGATAACGGCTTCGAGCGCGAGAAGCGCTTACGCCACCGGCTCAAAAGACCGGCGATGGGTTGCACAATCGGCAGACTCATGGGAACCCCAAGTCCTACCGAATTCAACTCGCCGATGGAAGCGTTTGTTCAATGCGTTAACCACCAGCGGCCGGCCAAATTGGCAGCTTGACCTTTGAGCACACTTTTAAAAGTGTGCTCAAAGGGTTTCAGAGCCGAAACTTCGTCCAACACTCTGGCGGACGTGTCGTGTTTTGGCTGGCCGGCGGCGCCTGGCTGTTTTCTGGTTCCTGATCGGTAATCCGGGCGCAACGGTTTCAACAGTGGCCAGCCATCTCCGTCTGCCTCTTTCAGAAGCGAGCAGATCTCTGCGCCTATTGCAGTCGCGCAGCCTGGTTTTGGCAGGAAGAGCGGGCCGCTACGTGACATACCGGATCTTTCCGGTGAGCGCAGAAAACACAAACACCACTTTGATAATTGCGTTGAAAAAGGTCTTCGATAGGCAAAGCCGAGTCAGTGCTATTGACACAATTTTCCAAGCCGCAACGGCGTTCACCCATCCGAGACGAATTGACATTGTTCGAGCGCTGAAATCCGGAGCACGAAACTTTGCCCAAATCCGAACCGCAACCGGCATCTCGAGCTGGGCAGTGGCTCGTCACCTGAAGAAGCTAAAGGACCGACAGTATGTTACCGACGGAGCGACCGGCTATAGGATAGCGCATCGGATCACTGCGACGCAGCGCGCGTTGCTGCGGATTGCTACCCTCGATACCGAGTAAAGTGCCTCTGTGCACACTTTTAAAAGTGTGCACAACCAGAAATGTGCAACGGAGGCACAGAACTACAGTCGTTCAGGATGGTTCGTTTCCAGGGACTGGCGAAGCTCCTCCAAACCGCTGGAACCAGATGCAAGGCAACCGGCTCGCTCGATAGGAATTTCTTCCAGAGCTAAAAGAGGTTGCGCCACCGGCTCAAAAGACCGCCGATGAATTGGACAGGGCCCGAGTTCATGAAGTTTGGTCAGATGAAATTCGGTTCCATAGCCCTTGTGCTCACTGAAGCAATACTCCGGAAACTGCCGGCAAAAGTCACGCATCATACTGTCGCGGGTCACTTTCGCGATAACGCTGGCAGCCGCAATTGTTAGGCTGTAACAATCACCATCGATGATTGCGGTTTGCGGGAATGGGAAAGGAATAACCGGCAGCCCGTCGATTAACACGTGTTCCGGAGGCTCGATGAGCGCATCGATTGCGGCTCGCATCGCCTTGTGAGTCGCTCGCAAAATATTGATGCGGTCGATCTCGACGTGGTCAATCACCCCAATCGCCCATCTGACCTCCGAATGGGCGATAAGCTCGTCGTAAATTTTCTCGCGCAGCTCCGGCGCCAGCTGTTTGGAATCCTTAAGCTTCTTGTGCCGAAACTTTTCCGGTAGAATCACCGCGGCGGCAACTACCGGCCCGGCCAGAGCTCCGCGTCCCGCTTCGTCAATTCCCGCGATTCGACTGATTCC
>DATFCK010000009.1:0-4329 GCA_035253185.1 Chthoniobacterales bacterium
CCGTGTTAGTCGGAATCTATTAGTGCGACGGTCATAGGCGGTGACAACCAGCTCACGGATGGCCAGTAGCCACATGGGACAGAGTACTTTCATGCGCTGGATTCCGACCGTTAGGCTGGAGCGGCCCGTCGCCGGACAGCCATGGCGATTGACCCCAATCGCCGCTACCGGCCCTTAACCTGGCGTCGGCTTCCAGCCGTTGCTCAAATAGTGCGACGGTCACAGACCGCCGCTGCAGTGCGCGCCCCAACTTACTCGTTAGGCCTAGCGAGCAAACGCCTGATGACCCATGTGGCTGCTGGCATCGGTCAGATGGGTGTCCCCGCTGATCCGGCTGGCATCGTTGCCGGCATCTTTATCGAGCCCCAGATCAAAAGTGACATTCGCCCAGCCGTAGCGATCGACTTTAATAACGGCGCGCGACCGTGGATAATTGGTGCCTTCTTCATGGGCAGTTACGGTGTAATTGCCTGGCTGAAGGCCAAGCACGATAAACTTTCCCTTTGAATCGGTTTGAACCACTTTGTCCGGCATTTTCCGGTCTAACGACTTTACACGGATCTCCGCCATTTGCGGCTTTCCGTCCTCGACCACTTTGCCTTTGATCACGAGCTGGTTCTTGTTCGCCTTGTTGTTTTTTTCCTTGTCACCGGCGAACACCGGCGTCGCCAACGTCGCGACTACCAATACCATGAGGAATTTTGCTCCGGGATGCATGACACCAGATTAATTCCGGTTCAAAGCCTCAACAAGGCCTAACAAACTAACTGAGATGTCCGTTTGTGCCTGAATCAGACGAGATCCGAGGAAAAATCGAACGCGACAGTCCTAAATCATCGGCTTTTTGTCCCAATCGGCCCGGTGTGATGGCGACAATGACGGCACCCGCTTTCGCAACCGCCGGCCGTCACCCGGGTGAATCTGCTGATCTCAAGCCAACTGTTCTCGAAACGTCTGGGCGTCATAATAATCTGTCCACGTTTCGATAAGGCCGTTCTTCACCCGGAAAAACGAGGCGCCGCGCACCTTGATGTTGCGGGTCGATCCGTCCTTGCGCGTTACCAGTCCCGCGATCGTCACCTCCACTGCGACGTGATCGCCGTGAACAAGCATATTGTGAATATCGATCGTGACGTTGCGATATGAAGCGCGAAGCGGCTCCACCATTTTGCGCAAGCCATCGTGACCTTCGGCATGAAGGCGGGTTGTCGGATCATCAAACACGATATTGGGCGATAACAATTTCATCATTTCCTCGACATCGGTCGCCCGATAGGCGGTTAAAAACCGATCCACTACACTTTTCGGGTCGTTCGGGGTAACGGTGCCGGATGCGGTGATGGCAGTTGCCAGCGTCAGCCAGAAAATGAGCGTCTTTTTTCCCATGCCGGTAATCCTACGATGCTGCGTTTGAGCGGGCTAGTGCGATTCGCAGTAAGCGTTTTTCTGCGCTCAGCTCCTGGACCGAAACATGCCAGTGAAACGCAGCCGCTGATCATCGCATAAACACCGAAGCATAAATAGAGCCTCCGTTTTTCACCGGCCTCGCTGAAGAAACTGGCTCGGTTAGGCGTTAGGCACGCTGATTTTCCACCAGGTGCCGGGCCCGCTTGGGGCCGTACCGTCCAAGTGGAGTAAATTTTTTGCCACGGCTGGCATTGTAGGACACAAAGAAATGTTCGATTTCTTTTATGAGCGTTGAATCCAAGTCCGAGAGTTTCTTGATTCCGCGATGGGTATGTGACTCGGCCGCAACGGCGATCAACCGATCGTTTCTCTCGGTTTTTCCATTCTCTGTTTGCTTCGCTTCAATCACGCCGATCAATCGTGATTCCACCAGACAACCGACAAATGCCGGTTCATCCATCAACACCAGAACATCAAGAGGATCGCCATCGTCTGCTTTGGTGCCGGCAATCGACCCGAAATCGAAAGGGAAACTGCTTCCGGCAGGAAGGACCGTCTTCAAAATGTAGGAGTTCTTATCGGGATCCCAGGCGAACTTGTTCCGGGATCCTTTCGGCGTGTCGATGATTACGTTGGCGATACCAGGTTTCGACGCGAAGGCGGGCAGAGTTTCCAACGGGTTCATCATATTACATTCGCTATTCGGCTCACCCCGAGATGCCCATAGCGAAAGCAAATGTGATCAGCTCGCCCACCGGACGCAATCAGCCGGCTTGGAGCGAAAACAGCGGCTAACGGTCCCTACTCAGTCGATGCCTTCGACCCTTCGGTTAGCGGCGCCAGAATTTCGTAGCCGATCGGCTTGAACCGATAATTGTTCGACATTTCTGCCGAGCACGCGGTTAGGCCCACGATCTGGTCCATTTCAGCCCGCAAAAGTATGGCATCACCCGCCCGTGAACGAGGCGGAAGAATCGACAACTTTCCATCGGCCGCGATCTCGACGTTCATGAAGATATTGAACGTCGTCGGGATCATGTCGGGACGAATCGAAAACGCCGCCAGATTGTCAGCCAAATTTTGAAAACAGCTCGGATGGGAGGCCTTGTGGTCATAAATAATTTGAAAGGTTTCCGGGCTGCACGGGGTGAGTAAAAAATCGTGACGGCCTACGTCGTCCGCCAGGATGGTCCACATCGGCCGGCTGCGGTTCGAATAAAGAATATTCCCTTTCGTTAGGTAAATGCTGTTCGCATAATCGATGCTGCGGCCCGACGACAACCATTCCTCCGGGTCGGCGGCATTAAACGAAACCAAATCGGCGACCTGCTCGCCTTCGAGGTCGATGACTTTGAGCAGTTGACTGCGGCCGATGCGAAAAGCGGTGCCAGTCTGCGGTTTCAGCTGATGCGCCGCCATTTAGTGCGCGAAAGGGCAGCGCCCAGGGCGCGACGCTTCGAATGGGGGCTTCCAATCGGATGCGGTTTGTCGTCCCGAATATTGGGCGGCCTCCGAGCGCTCGCCGAAATCACTCAACATCGGATTCAAATTTCCCTGCAAAGCGATGTCGCGCGAACGAATAGTGTCACGGAGGCGTTGCCATTTACCTTTCGAGCGCAGCCGTTGAAACTGTTCGTGCGGATTGAACACCAGGGTAGGCCAGGGAAATCGGCGCGCTTGCCGGGAACTGTTGCCATGCATGCCCACGACATAGAGGGCGCGGCCGCCGAAGCTGAACGAGAAGAAACGCTCGCGCGGGTCCGAGGAAACCGCCGGATCCCAGCAATTCGTCCGCGCGTCGATACGATTCAGCTCCTGTAATTGTCGCCACAACAGTTCCTCGAATTTTTGTTCGTCCAAAAAGAGTGGCGTCTCAAAAATAGCGACAAAGCTGGCATATTCCTCGTTCCGGCAAAGTTTCGAGCGGGTAAAGACTGCCAGATCTTTCGCTAGCGCAGTTGAAGTCTGCGGCGCAGCCAGGCTTTGGTAAACGCGGATACGATAGGATCCGGAGTTGACGGCTGCCTTCGCTCCCACACACGGGAAGCGCTCGGCCTTCGTGAAAGCGACAAATTGATCCCGGAAAAGGGCCCGTTTTATGGCGCGAACGCCCGGGTTTGTGGCCGAAACCTTCATCACACCAGAAAACGCCGCTGGTTTCCAAGCCGGCTGCAAATGAATTCACCGTTTTCGCGTATTTTTTAACGCGGAACCGGCCCTCGAGATGCGAATCAGGCGCAGATGAACGCGTCCTGCGCCTACTTGCTGCCGTTAAGGCGAAAGGAATTTAACCCGGGCGAAGCGCGCCAGATTGCTGAATATCTCAAACAGCTCGGGGAATGGAATTGCGAAGTACTGGTCATCGACGGCTCAACACCGCCGGTGTTCGAACAGCACTATGCCCTATGGAAGCGGGTTTGCCGCCATGTCCCGGTCGATCGCCGGTTCGGTTATCCCAATGACAAGGTGAATGGCGTCCATACCGGAATCGACCTAACGGACTGCGAGAAGATCGTACTTGCCGACGACGATATCCGCTATTCAAAAAGCGAAATTGTGGCCGTAACGGAGTTACTGGAACGATTTGATCTGGTTAGACCACAGAATTATTTGTCTCCTCTCCCGTGGTGGGGTCGAACGGAAGCCGCGCGCATGTTGATCAATCGCGCTGTGCTTCGGACCGCGGATTACCCCGGCACCTGTGGCTTTCGCCGCAGCACCATGCGCCGCGTCGGGCACTACGATGGCGATGTCCTGTTCGATAACGAAGAACTGATTCGGCACTTCGCCAGCAGCGGCGCCACTATCGCCTACGCGAACGATTTGTTCGTGCGCAAGCGTCCGCCCTCGTTCCGAAAATGGATCGAGCAACGGCCGCGCCAGGCCTACGAAGACTTTGGTCTGCGTCTGAAAACACTTTTG
>DATFCK010000010.1:0-4692 GCA_035253185.1 Chthoniobacterales bacterium
GTTCGTCGCCCATGATCCCGAGGCCATTACTGATTATCGCGTCAACGGGCGGATTGTTCGCGGAATGGTCGATCGCCTGGTGATGGCCACCACCGGTCAATCAGACGTGGCGCGCGCCTGGGGATCGCTGGTGTCGCCTAACGACAAGGTGGGAATCAAAATTTCGGCCGCCGGCGGAGAATTGTTCACCACCCATCGCGAGATCGTTAACGCGATTGTGGATGGATTGGTGGCAGCGGGCCAAACCCGGAGCAAGATTATCGTGTGGGATCGATCATGGGGCGGCATGAAGGAGGCCGGATACAACCCGGCGGTTGATGGCTATCAACTGAGAGCGGTTCCACCGGCTAACGGCTACGACCCGAAAGCCATTTTCACGGCGCCCGTCCTGGGAAAGCTGGTATGGGGCGATCTCGATTATCGGGTCGAGGGAAAGACGGTGCCTTTGCCCGATGACGAGAACACCAGCAATATCAGCCATTTTTCCAAGATCCTGGTTAACGAGGTCACAAAGATTATTAATGTGCCGGTGATGAGTAATACCGAAGCCAACGGGATCGCCGGTTGTCTCTATAATGTGACCATACCTAACATCGACAACTGGCGCCGGTTTACCCAGGGCTATGGTTTTGGCGCCGCCGGTATTGCCGAGTTGTATGCTGATCCAAATGTAGGCGGAAAGGTTGTGTTTAATTTAATGGACGGCCTGGTTGCGCAGTATGCCGGGGGGCCGGAATGGCAGCCTAACTTTGCCGTGCCCCACGCTACGCTTTATGCTGGCAAAGATCCGGTAGCGATCGATTCCGTGGCGCTGAAGAAGCTGGAACAATGGCGCGCCCGATCGAGTTTGCCGGCGCTGGGACAAATGGCGGCCTATGTCAAAGCCGCCAGCATGATCGGATTGGGTAACTCCACGCCCGAT
The DNA here is from genome assembly GCA_035253185.1 of Chthoniobacterales bacterium. Taxonomy (GTDB): domain Bacteria; phylum Verrucomicrobiota; class Verrucomicrobiia; order Chthoniobacterales; family UBA10450; genus DATFCK01. The sequence continues at coordinate 923 of DATFCK010000010.1, forward strand.
CGGATCCAGATCCGAAACGTGGGTAAAGCGATAGCCGACTAATTTTGTGGCAGAAGAAATAGTCTCCTGTCTCGGAAATAACTGGCCACTTGTTGAGTCGAAAATCGGCCTTCGGCAAGGCGCGCGCGAGCAAACATCCCCCACGCGGGGCTGGGACCGAGCCGCAACGCCGCCACAAGGTCATTTGCGGCTCACCCCTCCGGGCGGCGCGTCTTTCGCCCGCGTGCTGCGTTGCTCGTCGGTCACAGATCGATTGGGGATATACTCCCTCCTCGCGCCTTGCCCGCAGCCAAAATCCGCAGCCGCAAATGTCTAGCTATTTCCGAGACAGGACACTCCTCGGCCCGTTGCTCCAATCGGTTTCGCGTTCGTTTTATCTTTCGATTCGCTTTTTGCCGGCCGGTTTGCGTCAACCGGTAGGCCTGGCGTATCTCCTGGCGCGCGCGACCGATACCATCGCCGACACTTACCAGATTCCGGTGGAGGTCCGGAAACCAACGTTGGAAGCGCTGGCGGCGATGATTCAGGGTGGCAAGGAGTCTCAGTTTGAAACCGCCGAAAGGCTGCTTGCCACGCGCTCTTGCTCCGGAAGCGGCGTCCCAAATGAGATGGCCGAATGGCAGAGCTCGTTTGCGTCACTTCAAACCAACGAAGCTGAGCGTACTTTAATCCAACAACTTCCGAAATGCCTGGAAATGCTCGGGCTCGTTAGTCCGCAAGATCGCCACCACATTCGAGAGGTCGTGGGAAAGATCACCCGCGCCCAATTACTGGACCTGGAAAGATTCGGAACACCGGGAACAATTCGGGCACTGGCAACGGTCGCGGAATTGAATGAATACACGTATTTGATTGCCGGGTGCGTGGGAGAATTTTGGACGGATGAATGCGGCAATCACGTGAAGGCGTGCGCAGACCGCCCCCTCGAAGAGATGCGCGCGCTAGGGCGTGATTACGGCGCGGGACTGCAATTGATCAATATCCTGCGTGATGCCGGGGGCGACCTGCGGGCCGGGCGCTGTTATCTTCCTAACGAAGATCTGGTGACGGCCGGTTTAACCCCAGACCAAATTTTGTTGCAGCCGGGAAAGTTCATGCCCATCTACGAAAAATGGCTGGCCCGGGCGGAGGAAGGGTTGGAAGCCGGCATGAAATACACCCTGTCGGTCCGGCCGCGCCGGGTTCGCATCGCAACCGCGTTGCCGGCATTAATTGGAGCCCGAACACTCGCCTTGTTGCGGGATGCCGGACACGCCGTGCTCGAGGAGAAAATCAAAGTCCCGCGCGAGGAAGTGCGGCGCATGCTGCGAACGGTGGCGTTAACGTTAGGCTCGAAAAAAACGTTGGAGCAAATGTTTCGTAACAATCTGAAACATTAGAGCGCAGCGTATTGATTCCACATTTCTCTAACCCGCTAAGCACCCAAAGCTTGTCATCCTGAGCGAAGCCGAAGGATCCCGCCTACTTGGGTGACGTGCGCCGCATCTGGGAGATCTCTCGACTGCGCTCGAGACGACATGGCTAACCTTGCTGGTCGCCGCTTGTGCAGCGGCAAACATGTTTCTAACGAACGGCGATTCCGCATCGCGATTGTCCTACAGGAAATAATTCCGCTGTTTTTCGGTAATTGGAACTTCAAGGCGTTCCAACACCTGAAGCATGTCTTCCCACACCTTCCGCTTTTCTGAAGGCGCCTGGTTTCTCAGCAAATACGCCGGGTGATACGTGATCATCAGGGGAGTGTCATTGAACGAATGCCAGCGGCCTCGCAGTTCCCGCATCGTTCCTCGCGTCCCGAGCAAGCCTTCCACCGCCACCGCGCCGAGGGCGACGAGCACTCTTGGCTGAATAATCTCAATCTGGCGCCTGAGATACGGCAGACAGGTCTGCATTTCGACCGGAGTCGGAGCTCGATTGCCGGGAGCGCCTTTCGGCATGTCCGGCCGGCACTTGAGCACATTCGCGATGTAAACCTCGTGTCGCGAAAACCCCATCGTTTGAATGATCCGGGTCAGCAGCTGACCTGCGCGCCCGACGAAAGGTTCGCCTTGCAAGTCTTCATCAGCACCAGGCGCTTCCCCCACAAACATCAAATCGGCATTCGGGCTTCCGACTCCAAATACGGTTTGAGTCCGGGTGCGAACCAGATGGGGACACAGGGTGCAAACACAGACCTCAGCCTGAATTTGTCGAAGTGGATCCAGGCGACCAGCCGCTTCGGAAACAATCGGGGTCGAGATCGGCGCGGTCTCTTCCACGGACTCGGTGAATAATTGCGCGAGAGCAGTCCGTGAAGCGCAAGGCGCCCGACTTGATTGTTCCTGCATCTCTTCGAGTGCCGACAATACCAAGTCGAGCGCGGGGCGGAGCATGCGTGATCTTGAGAGAATTTTTTCGGGTCAGCAATTTTTTTATCGGTCGCAGTATCTTTTTGCGTCTGTTTGCCCAGATTGTGAGGCACGATCAACCGGACTCGGTGAAGCGACTTTGCCCGACTGGGTTTTAGCCGGTGCGAAAGCGGGTGCGAGCCGGCGTGACATAACCGCGCCGCTTGAATCCTCGAACCGGCGAGCAAACTCAGCTGATCTGAACGCCGGATAAAGACATGAGCACGAGGTTGAGCGACTACGATTACAGGCTGCCGCGCGAATTGATCGCCAACCGCCCCTTGCCAAATCGCGACGCCTCCCGCTTGATGGTGCTCCGGCGCGACACCGAAACGATCGAGCACCGGCAGTTTCACGAACTCCCAAAGTTTTTGTCGCCCGATGATCTGCTCGTTTTGAATAACACCCGGGTTTTGCCAGCGCGGGTGTTTTCGGACGACGGAAGGATTGAACTTCTTTTGCTGGAGCGACTTGGTCCAACCCGGTGGAGATGTTTGACCAGACCGGGCAAAAGGGCGCGCACCGGTGCCGTGCTTTCAGTGGGGGGAACCGAAGCCCGGGTGGAGGCGATTAACGACGATGGGGAGCGCGAGATATCGTTAGCCCGGGAAGTTGATCTGTATTCGTTAGGAACGATGCCGCTTCCACCTTATTTGGAGCGGCGCAGTGACGCCGAAGACGACCAACGGTATCAAACAGTCTTTGCCACCACGCCCGGCGCCATCGCTGCCCCCACGGCCGGCCTGCATTTCACCCCGCAACTTCTGGCCGCACTCCGGCATGTATTCGTAACCCTGCACGTGGGCCCCGGAACTTTTCGGCCGGTGCACACCGAAAACATCTCCGAACACCAGATGCATTCGGAACAATTCACTGTTTCGGCCGACACCGCGGAAGCGATCAATCGGGCGGAACGCGTCGTCGCGGTTGGAACAACTACCGTGCGTGTTCTGGAATCAGCCGCTGCATCTGACGGAACGCTGCAGCAAAAGAGCGCAGCTACGAATATTTTTATTTATCCCCCGTTTGAATTTCGCCTAACTGACGCGCTCCTGACCAATTTCCACCTCCCGCGGTCGACATTGCTGATGCTGGTCAGCGCCTTTGCCGGACGCGAATTTATTTTGCGCGCCTATGCCGAAGCCATTCGCGAAAGATATCGATTTTTCAGTTATGGCGATTGCATGCTGATCTTGTAGCTATGCCGGCGGTTTAGCGAACCGCCGGGCCGATTGAGCTTCACCGCCGCGACCACATTGCATTTTCCACCTGCAACGGCGTTACGCTTCGGTGTCGATGTGCTAACATTTCCGCAGCCATGGAGAAACGTGACAAACCGCAAGGCGAACTGGTTATCCAAACGATCGCCATGCCGCGGGATAC
>DATFCK010000011.1:0-3255 GCA_035253185.1 Chthoniobacterales bacterium
TGGTGCTGAACTCAGACGCGGTCAGCGTTTGGTTAACAATGAATGGACTGGGAAACGAATTGGAATCGTCGATCTGAATTGTGTAACTGGCTGCGTTCGCCACGTTGTTCCAGTCGAACGTAATATTTGTTCCCGGCCGGAACCGGGCGTCAGCGGACGGACTAACGAGTGACGGCGCGGCCAGGGTTGAAGTGGGCACGGGCGTGGCGGTAGGGCTAGGCGTGGGGGTCGCGGTTGAGCTCCGAGTTACGGTAACGCTGGCCGAGCGGGTCGTGTCATAAAACGCGGTAATGGTGACACCGGTGTTTGTTCCGACCGGGAAGGTGGTGACGGTGAAATTCGCGGAGGTTTGTCCGCCCGGCACCGACACAATACCCGGGACAGTGGCCACGGCGCGGTTACTGGTTGAAAGGGTAACCGAGATGCCGCCGGACGGAGCAGGGGAACTCAAGAATACCGTGCCCGTGGCGCTGGTGCCGCCAGTAACACTGGATGGAGTGATGGTCATCGACTGGAGGAGAGGCGGCGCGTTCGGATCCGGAGCGACATTAACGAAAATGGACTTCGTTATGCCGCCGGCGGTGGCGAACACAAATCCGCCAGTGGAAAGGCCGGAAACCGGACTGGTGCCGATATCGAAAGTATTGGTGCTATTGCCGCCGGCAATGGAGACCGATGCCGGGACATGAATCACCGATGGATTATCGGTCGTTAGGTTAACCACGCCTCCCTCGGCGGGGGCGGGCATCACCAAACCTACGGTGCCGCGGCCGGACTGTCCGCCGATGACATTCTGACTGGCCGGACCCATCCCCAGCAACGTTGCCGGACCGGGAGCGGGATCGATTCGCAGAATTCGCGCCTGGGCGCCGTTGAACTGGCCGTAGCGCGCGCCAATAAACACCCAGTGCGAGGCATTCACCTGCGGTGCCGGCGTGGTGGTGAAGGTGGCACTGATACTGCCGGCCGGGACAACTACATTCGCCGGCGTGATGACCTGGCCTTCCATGCTTCCCTGTAGACTAACGACTGCGCCACCGGAAGGGGCGGGCGACGTGAGGCGTACCGTTCCAGTCACGGTGTTGCCGGCGAGCACGGACGACTGACTAAGTATTAATGAAGAGAGGCTCGGCGGTGGATTGGGACTCCCCGGTGGAGTTAGTACGACCGAAATTTGAAACGGATGGACGCCGCCGTCGCTCTCGGTTCCCGGATCAAGGGTTACTCGAGTCGGAACTGACACGACGCTGGTCGGGATCGAGAAATCGGCGTCGGTCGCCCCTTCCGGAATAAAGACCGTCGCCGGCGGCCTGACCAGGGCGGTATCACCGCTGACCAATCTGACCGTTACGCCGCCCGGGGGAGCGGCTGATTGGAGCGTGACCGTGCCGGTGAGAGCGTTTCCGCCGACTATGCTGTCGTGACTTAGATGCAGACCATACAGAATCGGGAGAACGCCTAACGAACTTTGTTCCCAACCATCGCCATAAGCCGCGCGCAGCACTCCGATAATGCCATTCTGCGGCACCGGGCCCGTCGTTACCGGACTAACGAACACGTCCGTTTTTCCGGCCGGAATGGTAACGGTGCGGAACGGTACTTCCGCCTGCGGCATGTCGCTGGCCAGCGTTACCAGCGCGCCGCCGGCGGGTGCCGGCTGATTCAACATTACCCTGGCCATGGTTGAGTTGCCGCCATAACCGTTTCCAGGTTCAGTGATGATCGCGAACAAATCGAAACCCGGGGGAGTGGTTGGGCCCGCGTTTACGGTGATAGCGCGGCCGGGGGACCACGGCCCGGCGACATCGCCATGCAGGGCGCGGACACGCCAGAAATAGTTGCCGGGCGCGAGCAGGTCGGGAGTTATCATAAAATCCGAGCGGGTGATCCCCTGAAGCAGAAGCACACCGAAACTTCCGGCAAAGTTAGGATCGGTATCGACGTCCAGGTCATATCCCGGCACCTGCGGGTTCGCGGTGTCGGACCAATCGAAAAAGAACGGAGCCGTGACCGAAGCACCGGCGGCCGGCGCGACTTGGGAAACAGCGGGCGGAACAGGCGCGGCATTCGTGATATGAACATTCAGCGTAGCCGAGGGGAGACTGCGCACGTTATCCGCCGACACTGCCCGCACTCTATAATATACGTTGGCCAAGGCGTTGCCCCAGCCGGCTTCCGCCTGCGTACCGAAGGTCAGCGGATTCATGGTCAGGGTATGCGGGTAGGAAAAGCTCGGTTCATCATCGATTTCGAGCAGGTAATAATGGGCTCCGGCAACGGGTGACCATTTGATTTTAAAAAATTCCCGCACATGAAAGCTGGCACCGGCCGCGGGGCTGGTGATAGCCGGTGTCGCGGGTGCGGGACCGAGTCCGGTAATCGTGAAACTACGTATTGCCGACCAGGCTGACTCGACCGATCCCTGGGCTCCGCCAACCAGCTGAGTGGCTTTTACCCGCCAAAAATAGGTTCCGTTAGGCAGACCGCTTACTTTGTCGGCGGTGGCGGTGGGAACGGAGGTATCGGCATCCATGTTGGTGAACCCCGAAGCAATGACAGTGGTAAAGCCGGAGGTGGATCCGATTTGCCAGGTGTAACTGCCGATCGGTCCGCCCGAAGCAGAGGTCGGATTCCAATCAAGGGTGATGGGTTGGACTAACGACGCGCCGTTGGCGGGGGCGACCAGTACGGGAGCAGGCGGAATGTTTTGGGCCGGAGAGGGTGTTGGAGTTGGAGAACTCCCACCGCTACCGCTGCCACTAGCGGCAAGCGCCGAAGAGACGAGATGGACTGAAATTACCGCAATTGCGCCGCGCATTATTATTGAAGACTTCATAAAAACCCTCTGGTTTAATCAGAAGGCTGACGGGCCGACGCCAGTCAATTTGCGTAACAATGTTGTTACGTTTGAGAAATCAGGTGGTTGAACCTAACGAGCGCGTCAGGTATCGCCTTACGACCTTCTTACCTGCATGGCCGAAGCCGAGGCAATCGCGGCCAGCTTGTTCTCAACCACCGGACCGGGGTCTTGATGTCGCATCAATGGAGGGGACGAGCCGCCATTTCTTCGACCTAATATTCGCGCCAGCACAGCGCGCAGCGTCGCGTCATCGTTATCGAAATCGCCATGATGCCGCGCGTTGGATTCCCGGGTCGAGCCGCGCGGCTCGTCGTTAGGGGTAAGAATCCACTCGGCGTTCTTTCTCTGGAGCACTTTGGAAACTGCATCATCGGTCCTGACAAATTTCTCCATGC
>DATFCK010000012.1:0-24355 GCA_035253185.1 Chthoniobacterales bacterium
GAAATCAGCACTATCCAATCAAGACGACTGGCAAACACAACTATTTGTCGGTTAGGGCTGCGATCCCGGGCAGCTCCTTGCCCTCTAAAAACTCGAGGGTCGCTCCGCCGCCGGTTGACATGAATGTCATTTTATCGGCCAGCCCGGCCTGATTCACCGCGGTGACGGAATCGCCGCCGCCGATGATGGTTTTGGCGTCGGATTTAGCCATCGCTTCGGCGATCGCTGTCGTTCCGTCGGCAAAATCGGGAATCTCGAAGATGCCGGGCGGGCCGTTCCACAAAATCGTTTTCGCTTTCGCGATCTGTTCTTCAAATAACGCAATACTGGCCGTGCCGATATCCACCGCCTGCCAGTCCGCAGTTATCCCGTGGTTAGGCGATAGCCGCGGGGTGTTTTGTTTTGAAGCCCCGGGCCGGATTTCCTGCGCTTCAACTGCATCCACCGGTAACAGCAACTTAACCCCTTTTTCCTTTGCCAGCCTAACCAGGTCTTTCGCCAGGTCAGTCTTGTCTGCTTCCGAGCGGCTTTTACCGATAGGAATTCCTTCCGCCAGGAAGAACGTGTTGGCCATTGCGCCGCAAATGAGAATGGTGTCGGCCTTTCCCATCAGCGCCTTGAGCACGCCGATTTTGTCCGACACCTTGGCGCCGCCCATGATTACCAGGAACGGGCGCGCCGGTTTGTCCAGTTCGTCATGGAGGTATTTGAGCTCCTTCTCCATTAGCAAACCCATGGCCGCTTTATCGACGAATTGGGTAATCGCGGCCGTCGAAGCATGTGCGCGATGAGCGGCACCGAAGGCGTCGTTCACGTAGAGTTTGTCGCCCAGACCGGCCAGCGATTTTGCGAATGCGGCGTCGTTAGTCTCTTCTTCCGGCTGGAATCGCAGATTTTCCAGCAGGATGACCTCCCCATCACACATGTCGGCGATGATTTTGCGCGGGATCTCTCCAATGGTGTCGTGGCTGAACGCGACCGGACAGTTGATCAGGGTATGTAAATGATCGGCCACCGGCCGCAGCGAGTATTTTGGTACCGGTTTGCCTTTCGGCCGTCCGAAGTGGGACATCAGGATCGTTTTGGCGCGGTGTTCTCGCAGCCACTCGATAGTGGGTAGCGCTTCACGAACTCGGGTGTCGTCGGTAATGCGAATCTTGCCGTCAGCCTGCTCTTCCACCGGCACATTGAAGTCAACCCGGACCAGAACGCGCTTTCCCTTCACGTTGAGATCGCGGACGGAGAGTTTCACGGTACACTTGCTTTCATATCTTGCTCCTGATCTTGATCTTGATCCTGATCAAATGCAGTTAAGCCACCGTAACCAGACTCATCTTCCCGCAAGAAATCGGCCCGGTCCGAGAACCGTTTCAGCAATCCCATCAACATTTTCACGATGCCGACAAGTTGCTCTTTACCCGGAGTGATGTGGTCGGCCGACGTGAAGCTCCTCGCTACCAAAACGTCTAGACAACCCGCGCATTCCAACGCGGACCCACGAGCGATCTCGAGATATCGACTGCGATCTGCGTTCGAAAATTTGCCATTACCTTCTGCAATGTTGATCGGGATACTTGTTGAAGCACGATCCAGCTGGTCCTTTGCTGATGCTTTGCCGGAAATCTCGGTGATGAGATTTCCCGCCCACGTGCAGAATTGAAGTGCCTGTTGGTAGACGTCCAGTTTCTCGTGGTCGAAGTAGGTTTTCATTTTTCGATCAAGATCATGATCAAGATCATGAGCAAGATTGGCTTCGGCCCTTTGCCCTACCCCAGCATTTCCAGCATTTCGACGCAGCGATTGCTGTAACCCCATTCATTGTCGTACCAGCCGACCACCTTTACGAATCGATTGCCTAACGTCAGGGTGAGTTTGCTGTCGAAGATGCAGGAGTGCGGGTTGCCAATGATGTCTCGCGACACCAGCGGCTCCTCAGTGTATTCGAGAACGCCTTTGTAACTCTTGTTACCGGAAGCTTCCTTGAACGCGGCGTTAATCGCATCCACCGTCGCGTCCTTGCTCAACACCGCGGTAAAATCGGTGACCGACCCATCCGGGGTCGGCGTCCGAAATGCGCCGCCATTGAGTTTCCCTTTCAATTCGGGAATCACTTCGCCGATCGCTTTGGCCGCGCCGGTGCTGGAGGGAATAATGCTAACCGCCGCCGCCCGAGCCCGGCGCAAATCTTCATGAGGCAAATCCAGAATTCGCTGATCGTTAGTATAACTGTGAATTGTGCTCATGAAACCATGCTCGACCCCGAAGTTGTCGTTTAAAACTTTGGCTAACGGCGCCAGGCAATTGGTGGTACAACTGGCGTTGGAGACGATGGTGTGCTTGGCCGAATCGTAAATCTGGTCGTTGATGCCGACGCACAACGTCGCGTCCGGGTTCTTAGCCGGCGCCGAAATCAGCACTTTCTTCGCGCCACCTTTGCTGACATGGAGTTCGGCCTTGTCGCGGCTGGTGAAGAACCCGGTGGATTCCAATACCACCTCGACACCGAGATCTTTCCACGGCAAAGCGCCCGGATCCCGCTGCTTCAACACCTTAATCTTGTGGCCGCGGACAATGATGTTCTCGTTGTCGTAGGTAATATCACCATCAAATTTTCCGTGGACCGAATCCCACTTGAGCAGATGGGCGAGAGTGTGAGTATCGGTTAAGTCGTTGATCGCGAGAACGCGCGCGACCTGTTTTTGCGACATCGCGCGAAGGACGTTGCGTCCGATGCGCCCAAAACCATTGATTCCGAAGTTAGCCATGAAACAAATTTCCTTTCGAATTGTCGAAGTTTGACGATTGGTAAGTCATACCGGGTTACACAACACTAGAGTTGCCGAGTCAGTTTGATCGGCAAGGGTGAGGACGGAAAAGTAGATGCACAAATCGGGGAAGCAATGGGGAACTGGTATGGCTTTTTGCCTCCTGGCCGGGCTGTTAGCCATGCAATCCGTCGCTGCTCCAGCGCGCGATTCTCCTCGGATGAAGCGGATTCTGGTATTCGGCGATAGTCTTTCGGAGGGCTATTTGCTCCGGTCGAGCGAAACCTGGCCGATGGTCCTGGTGGAAAAACTTCGGGATGCAGGTCTGCGGTTTGAAGTAGTCAACGCCAGCCAGAGTGGCGGCACTACCACCGGAGGTTTGGCGCGATTGTCTGCTCAGTTAAAGCGACCGGTCGACATTTTTATCGTTCAGCTGGGGATTAATGATGCGTTTCGCGGGGTCCCGGTCGGCGAGATCGAAGCGAACCTGCAAAAGATGATCGATCGCGTCCGGGAGAAAAATCCGTCTGTTCAAGTCGTCATCGCCGGAATGCAGTTACCCGATAATGGGAGTGAAGGTTACATCCGTGATTTCGGGCAAATGTACGCCGACCTGGCCACAAAAAATCACGCAGCGCTCGTGCCCTATTTGTTGGAGGGGGTCGGCGGCAATCCGGCGTTGAATCTTGGAGACCGAATTCATCCGAACGCCGCCGGCCACAAAATCCTGGCCCAAAATGTCTGGGCGGTTCTGGAGCCCATAGCGCGCGATGTGGCGCAGGGCAGAACCGCGAACGCGGGCAGGTGATTCCCTCAGCGGAGTTATCTGTTTTCTCGTGAGGATGGTCGCCTTGGGGCAACTAAAGTACCTAACGGCTGTCATCCCGAGCGCAGTCGAGGGACCTCGCCTACTTGTGTAAGGCCTTCCGCATTTGAGAGATCGGCGCTCCGCCCAAGTCGCGGTCCCGGTCGGAATGGTATGGCTACGCTTTCGGTGCGGCGGATGATGAAACGCGAAAACTATCCGGTTCGTTGCGAACGGATGGGCGCTCAGCTTTTCTTAATCTCCAAGTACATCCGCGCCACTACCCGATTGGTTCCGGGTTGCAGCGTTTCAATCCGCATCTGTTTTAGAAACCAGCGGTCTTCTATCTTCTGAGCTGACACTACTTCAAACCGCTTTGCCAGTTGTCCCTTCGGATCGTATCCCTCCATCCGCATCAGCGCTCCGCTTCCCTTATCCACCCACAACAGTACTCGCGAGTATTGCGATTGTTTTGACGGCGGGCGCAATTCCAGTTTCCAGCAATTGCGTGTTCGCACGTTCTCGCTGCCTAACAAAGCCGAATTCGGCCAGTAAAGGAACTTTAGGGCGAGATCCTCGTAGGTTAATTCGGTGCCGCGAATCTTCCGGTCGAACTGCGCCGGCTTAACTTTTTCGGTGCCTTCACGGGTCACTTCGTCCAAACGAGAATCTTTCTCGCCGAGCTGCAACTGCAGCGTTTCGTCCGGTTTCGTGAAAATGTAGCGGACAACGGCGCCGGTCTGAAGCAGTTGGAATGGAACTACCACCTCGTCCTGGCGCAGCTGGCCGTGAAGATCGATCTGTTGCTGGGCCTGACGCATCCGCACCGACTCGAGGATGTCGCGAGCGGAAGGCGCTGGTTCGGCCGATCCGGTTGAAGCGGTGAAGAGTTGAAGCGTTGAAGCGGCCAGCAGCGCCCGGATCGTAACCGCAATTCTCGTCTTCGTGATTTGTCTCATATCGCTTTCCAGCTTTAACGTTTCGACGCTTTAACGCTTCAACGATTCACCTATCGTAGCGAAGCGAAGATGGACCAGGCTCTCTTTCAATTGATTAACGAGCGTTGGACTCATCCGGTCCTTGATTTGTTCATGGCCGCGATCAGCCATATCGAGATTTGGCGCCCGCTGTTGGTTCTGGCGGCGTTGGCGTTGTTGATTTGGGGCGGATTTCGTGGCCGCGCATTTGTGCTCTGCCTGTTGTTGTCTCTCCTGATCGCGGAACAGGTCACCGGCGCATTGAAGGCGGTGGTGGATCGCCGTCGTCCGAAACAGGCCCAACGGGTGCGGATGGTCGAGTTGCAACGGGCGAATCCCGAATTCTTGAGAATGTTCAAGCAGCCGACGATTCGGTATTCCGGCCGCCGCGATCAAAACCGCGGAGGCCCATCCTTTCCATCTGGTCACACTGCGAACAACACTGTGATCGCGGTATGTTGCACCTTGTTTTATTGGCGGCGCGGCTGGCTGTATTGGATAATTGCTGCGGCGGTAGGTTATTCCAGAATATATCTCGGCGCCCATTGGCCTAGCGACGTTATCGCGACCGTTTTCCTGGGGGTTGGCGAAGCCCTGCTCATCCTGGCACTACTCGAATGGCTGTGGCGACGTCTTGGACCGCGGCAGTTCCCGGATGTATACCAACGACATCCCAGCCTGGTCAAAGTGAGGCAACTTTCCAAGTTGCCCTCTGATTCCGGCTCGCAAGTTGAAAACTTGCGCCCCAAATGACCGCGACCCGCGCCACCTGGATTTTCGTGATCGCCCTAACCGCGATCCGGCTGCTGCTCATCGGAAGCAGGGAGTTGAGTGTGGATGAAGCGCACTACTGGATGTGGTCGGAACGGTTAGCCCCGGCCTATTTCAGTAAGGGCCCCGGAATCGCGTTCGCCATTCGAGCCAGCACCGCTCTGTTTGGGCCTAACGAGTTCGGGGTCCGTTTTTTTAGCCCGATCCTGGCCGCCGGCACCAGTTTGCTGCTGTTTTATTTTGGCCGCCGTCTATTCGGCGCGGTGCCCGCGTTTTGGGTGGTGTTGGCACTAAACCTGACCCCAATTTTCAATGTTGGCGCATTTGTCATGACCATCGATCCGTTATCGATCTTCTTCTGGACAGCGGCGATGGTGACATTCTGGTTCGCCATCGAAAATTCGCCCCGGTTCTCGTTATACTGGCCGGCAACCGGCGTTTTGATCGGCCTCGGGTTCCTCTGCAAATATACCAACGCCCTGGAGCTCATTTCGATCCTGGTGATCCTGTTGCTGGCGCCGCGGCTGCGATCCGAATTCCGGCGCCCCGGTGTCTACGTATTGTTAGGGGGGTTCGCTTTGTCGATGATACCACCGCTGGTGTGGAACCAGCAGCACGCCTGGGTCACACTCGGCCACCTGGAATCGCGCGGCAGCCTCGACCAGGGATTTGCCGTTCACTTCCTCGAACCGCTGAAATTCCTGGCCGCACATTTTCTGTTTTATTCGCCACTGCTGTTCCTGGGGCTCGCCTGGGCGTTCGTGGCCAGTTTTAAGCGTGTGCGTCACCAGTTTAAGATTCTGTTTTTGTTCTGGTTTGGGGTGCCGGTTTTTGCGTTTTATTTTATAATCTCCATCAACAAGGTGGCCGCGCCTAACTGGGACGCGCTTGCTTTTATCAGTCTGGGCTTATTGGCTGCCGGTTTCTGGCGCGATCGTCTTCCAGAAGCGAAATGGTTGAGATCCACCGCCGGTGCGGCGCTGGTAATCGCTTTAATAATGAGCATGCTGGCATTGGATTCCGATATCATTCGAACCGTCGGATTAAAGCTTTGGCGCCGGGACCCGAGCGATCGACTGCGTGGTTGGAAGGCGGCAACTGCCGAAATCGAGAACCTGCGTCGCGACTGGGAAAACAGGCTGGGCGAGAAATTATTCCTGATCGCTGATGATCGTTCCCGGGCGTCCCAGTTATCTTTTTATTTACAGGACAAACGAGTCGAAGGACCTAACCATCCTCCGGTTTATCTGGTGGAATCACAGGATATCCTAAATCAGTTTTCGTTGTGGCCGCGGTACGACGAATTTGTGCCGGTGCCTAACGCCCCCAGGCAAACCAAAGGCGACGTTTACACCGAGGAGGGCGGCGTGAATCCGTTTGTCGGACGGAGTGCGCTGTTCGTCCGAGATCGCGCGACTGGCCGCGCCCCGCACAATATTCGCCGGGCCTTCGAGAGCGCCGAACCGATTGCCAAAATTGAGGTGCGCCGTTTTGGCGAACATTTACGGACCTGGCAGGTGTTTCTTTGCCGAAATTATCGGCCGTTACCGTTATGAGTTCCCTGCGATTTCGTTGACGCTAATCGCGCAAGCTGGGGAGCACAGGCTGCCAGCCTGTTGTTGCCGGCAGCTTGCCGGCAAATGCTTCAAGTTCGTATCGGCACAGCGGCCGACACCACCAGGCTGGCAGCCTGGGCTCCCCGAACGAGGATCGGGTCGGCGGTCCCGCCGGAAACTGCTGCGGACGTGAGCGGCTTGCGATTGTATGGTAAGAATGGAGCTGATCAGGTGCATAAATGAACCTAACGTCCCATTCGCCTGACCTATCCGTCGTTGTACCGGTGTACAACGAGGAGGAGAACATCAACATATTGCAAAAGGAACTGGATGCCGCGCTCGACGGCACCAATCACGAAATCATTTTCGTCGATGATGGTTCGACCGATGCCACCGCCACTCGAATCGAACCTTCGCCCCGCGTCCGGTTGGTTCAGTTCGAGCAAAACCGCGGGCAAAGCGCGGCCATTTACGCCGGGGCGCAGGAAGCGCACGGCCGGGTGGTGGTGTTTATCGACGGCGATCTGCAAAATGATCCGGCTGATATTCCCCGGCTGGTATCGGAAATTGAGCGAGGCGCAGATCTGGTGTGTGGATACCGCGAAAAACGGAAAGACACGGTAACAAAACGCCTAACGAGCCGAATCGCCAATTTCGTGCGAAGCCGTTTTACTCGCGACGGTGTGCGGGATACCGGTTGCACCTTGAAAGCAATGCGACGCGAGTGCATTCGGACCCTGGTGCCATTCAGGGGAATGCATCGCTTCATTCCGGCATTGGTCAAAGGCGCGGGCTACCGGCTGATCGAGTTACCGGTAAATCATCGGCCGCGCCGATTCGGCCAGAGCAAATACGGCTTCGGTAGCCGGGCCGTTCGCGCCACCGTGGATATGTTTGGCGTCCGGTGGTTACTTTCGCGACAACTCGGCTATAAAATTCGACGCGAAGATAGTTAAGCAGCCGGCGTGTCAGGTCGCCGAAATGACGAAGCGCGAATGACGAATGGCTTGCTCATCCGAGGGGCATTTTCACCATCCGTCGTTCGTGCTTCGTCATTTGACCGTTTCTTCTTCAGGAACTGCCATATGCCGATGAGGCGAGTTATTGAAACCGGCTCAAATGCGTCGGCCGCGACACGGCCAAATCCCGCTTGTCATCCGTAACCTCGACGTTAAGCTTGCGCTCCCCGCGTGGGGGAAATCCATGGCCTTGGACAGCCTTTTATCTGTCGAGCAAATCATACCCGAGATGAAGGCTACCGAACGGTGGCCGGCAATCGTCGAGTTAATTGATTTGCTGGTGCAGCTCGGCCGAATCAAGCCGGACGCGCGGGAGAGTATTCTGGCTTCGTTGAAACAGCGGGAAGAAACCATGAGTACTGGAATCGGGTTTGGAATCGCCATTCCGCATTGTTCCTCCGATCGCCTGGAAGAAGTAGTTGCCGCCTTTGGCCGTTCCTCTACCGGCATTGAGTTTGATGCCCTCGATAACGCCCCGGTGAAGTTCGTGGTCCTGTTTATTGTGCCCAAGAACCAGTTCCAGACGCATCTGCGCACCCTGGCTTCGATTGCCAAATTTCTTAACGATCGGGCCGTGCGTGAAAGTCTCGGGCAGGCGAAATCGGCTGAGGAAATTTTGGGCATCTTTCGGGAAAAGGGACAGAAATAGCCAACAACAGCGACATCCCACGAAGCCTGGAGAACGCACGATTTCAGCGTGCAAACAGTGCGGTTCGGACTCGCCGCATTTTGCGGCGATGCATCAAAAAAGTTCGTGAAGGCAGAATGCCTTCACCAGCACGGTGTAACCGCGCACTCCCCAGAGCAACCGAACCGTCGCCTGCCGCTGGGCCGAAAACAGTGCTAGGTTCGATGCCCACCGAATGGAGACTTTCCAGAAAATTTTGGCCAGGAGTGTTTCGGAAGCACTGAAAAAAGCGGAGTTGCCAGAGGCCGGAGAAGTGACACCGGCTACTGATCCGCGGTTTGGCGATTATCAGACCAATGCGGCGCTCATTCTGGGAAAACAAAGGGGCGAAAATCCGAGAAAGGTCGCAGCTGCGATCCTTGCCCACCTGGATACAGCCAGCCTAACCGAGCCGCCCACCGTAGCCGGGGCCGGTTTCATTAATTTTACTCTGCGCCGGGAAGCAGTGGAAGCGAGGGTTAACGCTCTTTTGCGCGATGACCGATTCGGGGTGCCAAAAGCCGCCACCCCAAAACGCATCGTGATCGATCTCGGCTCGCCTAACGTGGCCAAGCCGATGCATGTCGGTCATATCCGCAGCCTGTTTCTGGGCGACGCCCTGGCCCGGATCGCGCAGTTTATGGGCCATGAAGTGATTCGTGACAACCACATCGGCGACTGGGGCACACAGTTCGGCATGGTCATCTGGGGATGGAAAAATTTGCTCGACCGCGATCGATTGCAAAAAGATCCGATCGATGAGCTGGTGCGAATTTATAAGGAGACTAACGAAAAGGCGACGAAGGATCCGCAAATACGCGAAGCCGCTCGCCAGGAGCTGGTCAAATTGCAATCGGGCGATCCGGAGAATGTCTCCATCTGGCGGGAGACGGTGGAGCTGTCTCTGCGGGAGTTCGAGCGCGCCTATCGATTACTCGACATTCACTACGACATTCAACGGGGCGAAAGTTTTTACAACGATCGGTTAGGCGGGGTGGTGGAGCGTTTGCTCAAGCGAGGCATCGCTCAAATTAGCGAAGGCGCGGTTTGCGTTTTCTTCCCGGACATTCCGGAACTGGCGGATAAGCCGGCGATTATCAGGAAACAGGATGGCGGCTTTAACTATGCCACCACCGATGTGGCTACTACCGACTATCGGACTAACGATTTGAAGGCCGACGCGGCGTGGTATGTCGTGGGCGCACCGCAAAGCCTTCATTTTCGTCAAATTTTCGAAATCGCGCGCCGCGAAGGCGGCAAGGCCGAGCTGCGGCACATTCCGTTTGGCAGCATTCTCGGCGAAGACCGCAAATTGATGAAGACACGGTCGGGCGAAAGTGTTCCGTTGCGGGAGCTGCTGGAAGAAGCGATCGCGCGCGCGCGCAAAATCGTCGACGAGAAAAATCCCGGCCTAACCGAAGCCGAAAAGGCGGACGTCGCGCAGAAAATTGGAATCGGCGCGGTGAAGTACGCGGATCTATCCCAGTACCGGATGACCGATTACGTGTTCTCATGGGACAAAATGCTGTCACTCCATGGAAACACTGCGCCTTATCTCCAAAACGCCTACGTGCGGATCCGTTCGATCTTCCGGAAGGCAGGCGACTGTAGCCGCCCCGCTGCGTCGGGGCGCGACGAGACACCGCGACACAGCGACGAACTCCCACCCCTCATTCCCAAGTCACCCGCGTCCTATGCCGTGGCTACAACCGACAAAGTGATATTGAACGAACCGGCCGAAATCGCGATTGGCAAGCGGCTGGCCCAATTTGCCGAAGTGGTGCCGCAGGTGTTAAACGATTTCCGGCCTAACATCCTGGCTAATTATTTGTTTGAATTGGCCAACAACTTTCACACCTTTTATGAAGCCTGCCCGGTTCTGAAAGCCGAGGACTCGATTCGCGCCTCAAGGCTGGCCTTATCTGATCTGACCGGCCGGGTGTTGCGACAAGGTCTGGAGCTGCTTGGAATCGACGTGCCCGAGAAAATGTAGCCGCGGAGCGGAATGACGAAATCCGAATGACGAATGAGGAATGAATGACGAAATCCGCATGACGAACTATTGCCGGTTTCACGCGGCGCGGAACCTGGTGGCCCTTCGCCGCAATTCCTTCGACATTCGACATTCGTACTTCGTCATGGGCGGCAGGCCACGCGGGAAGTTCAACGTCAGGAGCGCGTCATGACCCAACCAGGGCCTTCTCCGGGCGGCGCTCTACGCGTGCCGCGGGCCACCTACCGGTTGCAGTTCAACCGGCAATTCACGTTCTGCCAGGCCCGGGATCTGATCGCCTATCTCGATCAGCTCGGAATTAGTGACACTTATGCGTCGCCATTTTTTCAGGCCAGTGCCGGCAGCTCGCACGGCTATGACATCACCGATCACAACCGGCTAAATTCGGTCATCGGTTCGCGGGAGAATTTTGATGCCTACGTTTCTGAACTGCATGCCCACGGAATGGGTCAGGTGCTCGATTTTGTGCCTAACCACATGGGAATTGCCGAGCCCGGCAATGAGTGGTGGATGGACGTTCTGGAAAACGGACCAAGTTCGATTCACGCGCCTTATTTCGACATCGATTGGCGGCCGCTGAAAACCGACCTGCACGACAAAGTTCTGCTGCCAATTCTGGGCGATCAATACGGCCGGGTCCTGGAGCGCGGTGAACTCAAAGTCCACTTCGAGGCCGGCGCATTTTATCTAACTTATTACGAGCACCAATTCCCGATCGCTCCGGGCACTTACCGCCACGTGCTGGATCTTGCCTTGGAGAAGCTGGCCCCGCACAAACACGAGGATTTCTACGCTGAACTGCAAAGCATTCGGACCGCCCTCGAATATCTGCCGCGCCGAACCGAGACCGATCCGGAAAAGATTGCCGAGCGGGCCCGCGAGAAAGAGATCATCAAACGCCGTCTGGAGCGCCGGTGTCAGGAGGCGGCGCACGTGCAGGAAGCGATCACCGCGGCGGTGGAACAGATTAATGGCAAGCCCGGTGAACCGCGCAGCTTCGATACCCTGGACGAGCTGCTGAACGCGCAAGCCTATCGACTGGCTTTCTGGCGGGTCGCGGCGGAGGAAATCAACTATCGGCGCTTTTTCGATATCAATGATCTGGCCGCCATTCGCCAGGAGGTGCCGGAGGTATTTGAAATCACCCATCGGCTGCTATTGGAACTGGTGCGCAACGGCGCCGTAACCGGCCTCCGGATTGATCATCCCGATGGTTTGTATTTGCCGCGCTCATATTTCGAAAAGTTACAGCATCGCTGCGCGCAGGCCCTAACCACAACGCCGGATGATGGGCGCGCTATTTACATGGCGGTGGAAAAAATCCTGACCGGACGCGAGCCGCTGCGCAAGGACTGGCCGGTTCATGGCACCACTGGCTACGAATTTGCCAACCAGGCAATTCAATTGCTGGTGGACCAGAGCGCCGAGGCCCAAATCACCAATGCGTTTCGCAAATTCGTGGGACATTCGCTGCATTACGGCCATTTGGTATACGCCAAGAAGCGACTGGTGATGCGTCTGGCCCTGGCTAACGACGTCAATGTGCTCGGCAGTATGGTGGACCGGTTGTCGGAACAAAACCGATGGTTCCGCGATTTTACCCTGCAGGCATTAGTGCTGGCGGTTAGGGAAACCATCGCCTGTTTTCCGGTGTACCGAACCTACGTCGAGCCGGGCCGGCCGGTTAGCGACGAAGACCGGGGTGTGATCGAGCGAGCGATTGGCGCGGCCAAGCGCCGGAACCCGGCTATTGAGGAATCAGTGTTCAACTTCTTGCGCGATATACTGCTGTTGCGCTTTCCGGAAAACGTCGATGACAAAGCCCGCGCCGAACACGCCCACTTCGTTTTAAAGTTTCAGCAGTATACCGGCCCGATCATGGCCAAAGGCGTAGAGGACACCGCGTTTTACATTTTCAATCGACTCGCGGCCTTGAATGAAGTTGGCGGCGAACCGCAACAATTTGGGTCCGGCATTGACGCGTTTCATCAGCGCAATCAGGAACGATTCCGGGATTGGCCTTCGTCGATGCTAACCACTTCGACCCACGATACCAAGCGTAGCGAGGACGTCAGGGCACGAATGGTGGCGATCTCCGAGCTGGCCGAGCCGTGGAGAAAATCGCTTCCACGCTGGCGCACGGCGAATCGGCGTTGGAAAAAGCGGATTGAGGAGGCGGAAGCGCCTGATCGCAACGAAGAGTATTTGCTGTATCAGGCGTTGTTAGGCACATGGCCGGTGGATCATTCCGGGAAAGCGATTGACACCGTTTCGGGTGAATACCTGGATCGGATTCAAAACTACATGCAAAAGGCGCTGAATGAAGCCAAGATGAACACCAGCTGGGTCCAGCCTAACGAGGACTGGCTCACCGCCATGCGGGAGTTCGTGGCCAGGATCTTGCAGCCGCATCCGAAAAACAAATTTCTTCCTGCGTTCCTGCCGCTGGTTTCCGAAATAGCGCGGCTCGGGGCCATCAATTCTCTGTCTCAGACGCTGTTGAAACTGACTTCGCCGGGGGTTCCCGACATTTATCAGGGAAACGAGATATGGGATTTTTCGCTGGTCGATCCGGATAACCGCCGGCCGGTTGATTACGCTTTGCGCCGTTCCATGCTCGACTCCCTGGCTAAAGTCGAACCGGAAGAATTGATGGCGACCTGGCCGGATGGGCGGATCAAACTGTTTCTGACCCAGCGGGTGCTGCGCTTTCGTCGCGAGCATGCCAGGCTGTTTGAGAAGGGCGATTATGTGCCGCTGAAGATCCAGGGTACGTTCGCCGATTGCGCGGTCAGTTTTGCCCGGCAACTCGACGACAAGGCAGTCTTGGTGATAGCGCCCCGGCTGACATCGCGCCTCGGTTTTCCGCCGTTAGGGGACAAGTGGCAGGATACCTTCGTTGAAATTCCGGGAGAAAATCCGTCGCACAACGTCGGCTGCATTTTCACGTCCGCCGGCCTAACTATTCACGAAGGCAAACTGATGTTAAAAGACGCGCTATCCACTTTGCCGTTTGCGGTGGTGGCGAATGTTTGATGATTGTAGCGGCGGTCTATGACCGTCGCATTAATCCTAACGAGACAAGACTTCTTCTGCGCTACCTTAGCAGTGTAGCTACAGTTAGCCCACTCTCAATTCCGGTCCATCAACCGCCCTTTGTCGGTTAGGCCAATGCCTTTGAACGTCTGCCCTGGACGACCAACCAAATCCTGCGGGCGATAAACAGCACGACCTGGCTCAGGAGCGCTGGCCCAAATCCAAGGAAGTAATAGGCCCCGAGCCAAACGGCCACCCCCGTGACCGCGAAGATCACTCCGGCATACATCCAATAACCCGAAAGCATGAGTATCGGTACAAAGATGAAGCGAACACCACCGGCGTATTCCTGGACCTCGGAAGCCGGCTGATAAATGTAGCCGAGTATCGGAATAACGAAGATCAGGTGAAACCAGCGAAGGATCGAACGTTTCATTTGTTCAAAGTAGGTATCTTTTTTGTTGGCCCGGCGTCAATGTCGCTCTGCCCGTTGGCCGTTGAACGTTGAACGTTGAACGTTGAGCGTTGAGCGTTGAGCGTTGAGCGTTGAGCATTGAGACCCCGAGCCGTTAGACCTTTAGCCAGCCCCGGAAGCCTCTCGAATTATAGTAGGATTGCGCCCCGTTGTGGCCCACGAAGACCCGGCCATAACGTTTCTCATAATAGAGTGCGCCGCCGAGTTTTCTGATGTCAGCCGGCGTTTTCACCCAGCTTGATGTTTTAGTGTCGAAATCTCCCAGCTTTTGGAGGTCTTGATATTGTTCCTCTGACAGAAGGTCGATCCCCATCTCGGTTGCCATCTCCATGGCGCTGGTTTTAGGTCGGTGTTCCTTGCGCGATTCCCAGCCCTCCCGGTCGTAGCAAACACTAACCCGGCCTTTGGGCGTTTCGGCCGAACAATCGAAAAAAATGTATTCGTTAGTCTTTTTATCCTGACCAACGACGTCCGGTTCACCACCGCTTTTTTCCATTTCGCTGACCGACCACAGTTTATCGGTTTTGGTTTTGAGCCTTGCTTCAACCGTGGCCCAGTCGAGACCTTTGTGACGGTTCATATTGTTCTCGAACCGGGCTTTCAATGTTTTGAGCAGCTCCTCGCTTTGTTTGGGTGATAACTCGCTTTTCTTACGGCCGGTCATGTTGATGTTTTTTTGGTGAGCCTGGGCGCGACCGTAACAAACCGGGATGCGCATCACAACGAGGAATGCGCCACGCCATGATTTACAACCGAAGAGGCCATCCGTGATCGGCGGCTGCTCATCGTGTTGGGACAGTCGTCAGCCGACTAACTCCCGCAATGCACGACAAGCCGGCTGAGCAATGAACTCGAAACCACGCTTCCCGTCGGAAAGCGTTGGGAGTCCGAAATTGCGAGTTCGGGATGTTTGGCCTCGTCCGAATGGGCGACTCCAATCGATCAGCTGTGATGAGCGCCTTTTTGAAATTCTTCGAACAACATCACGATCCAGCGCGAGAAGTCGCCGATGTTTTCCGCCATGTCGGCGCCGAAACTGGCGAAAGTGATTTGAGGGGACGCCATTACCAGCATTGCGACTAACAACAGCAGGTTCATCAGATAAATGATCACCAGGGAGAAGAAAGTGCCGTTATCGCGCAGGTCGGTCTGGTTTTTCGGGATCATCCAGAGCGTGAACGTGAAATGAAACGCCCAGGTGATGCCGATCACCGCGTAAAGGAGTTTTCCGTACGGTTGTACATTATAGAACAGGCCCAGCACGCCGTAGATGGCGATCGCCAGAATGCTGTAGATCGGGAAAAAATAGGGCGCCAGCGCGATGAAAAAATTGCTGCGACTGGCTACGATATGGCCGCCATCGCGCCCCACTTTGAACCGACTGACCTTGCCGCCCATCAGCAAAACCCACAGCGCGTGAGTGAGTTCATGCCCAAAGACGTAAACAAGAACCGGCCGGCGTAATCCGAAGAACGCAATCAGCCAAAGCACGACCCCAAGCGAGAAAAACCAGAATTCTTCGGCGGCCCAGAGCCGTTGCGCCACCGTCGCCCGGGCGAAAGCGGTAAAAAAGGTTTGGCTTAGAATGGCGCAGAGCGGAACCAGAAATAGAGCGATGACAAATTTCACCCAACGCGTGGGGACCATGAGGGGGTCAAACGACGGTCGGTTCCGCGTCGTGGGGACGACATAGGGTACGACTTTGACGCGACGGGCTGGTTTGTGCCTGGGATAGGTCGGCATGCAGTTAAAGCAACGGGTTTCCCGCGAGGAAGGTTAAGGCCTCGAGTTCATGTCCGTTTTACTCAAAAACGTGAAAAAACGGAAGCATTTCTGATGCTGCATTCCTGTGGCGGCCTTGAGCGCGGGGTGTCGGACACGGCCTTACGAGCTATGTGGGTGAATATTAACCCATAATCATACAGAACAGGCTGGGCTATCATGTTGATCTGGTGAGGTTTATGCCAGGCCCTGAAGTTTTGTCTAAATATGACGATTATTGTTGCTTTCGCTCTTGGTTCCCTGTTCAATCTCTGCCGCTCCCAATTTCTAGCCCTAAGCCTCTACTCTAGCTCCTATGAACCGTCGGTTTCTTTTCCTTAGTCTCATTGTGTCTTGCTCTCTAAGCGCGGCTTACGGGCAAAATCTCATTTCCAACGGCAGTTTCGAAGCCGCACCTCACGCCCCGAGCTCGGATATTACCAACTGGATGGTAGGCGGTACCGGCCACATCCATTCGATTGACGAAGGCGCTACCAACGGTCTGTATTCCGCGGCGTTTAGCGTTGGCCAGGACTCAGAGGGCACCACCCTGTCTCAGACCTTTGCCACCATCGTCGGCAACTATTTTCAGATAGATTTCGATGCTGGTGTTTTCGGAATAAAAAACGGTCCGGCCAGACTCAAACTGCGAGTGCAAGTGATCGATTCGGCCACCAGTAACGTGATCCTGGATCGAACGGTCACGCCTCCGGATGCGGGAACTTTTTCGGCTAACTTGGTTCAGTTCGAGCATTACCAGTTCGGGTTCACCGCCGGCAGTGGATCGATGACGATCAGGTTTACCGACGTCAATACCGGTAATAGTAATGCCGATGTCGTGCTGGATAGTGTTTCGGTAGTCCAAGCCACGCCACCGCCGCCTAACCAGGCCCCCAATTTTGATTTCGAGACCGGTCCATTTGGCCAGCCCGGAATCGTGACCGGATGGAATGTCGCCGGTAACGTCCTGATAAACACCGAAGGCGCCACCAGCGGAACGCACAGCGCCGTTTTCAGTGCCAATGCCAATTCGTCTAACGACATGTTGTCGCACACTTTTGCGACCACGCCCGGCCAGGCTTACACGCTCGATTTCGATGCCGGCATTTTCGGGCAGCGCAGTGATGGCCCGCTTCTGCTGCAGGTGCAGTTAATCGGCAACACCACCGTTACCGACACATTGATTCCGCCGGACGCGTTCACGTTCGACCCCGACGCGGTGATATTCCAGCACTACCACTATAATATTGTGGCCGACAGCACGTCGTTAACCGTGAAGTTCACCGGCCAAGGCGCGGCTAACGATTTTGCCGATCAAGTGCTCGATACCGTCGTGTTTGCGGCTGCGCCAGGGAGCCCAACCCCAACCCCAACGCCTACACCGACACCTACACCGACGCCGACTCCGACGGCGACACCACCGACGCCGACACCGACCCCAACACCGACCCCGACCCCGACCCCAACATCGACGCCAACGCCGACCCCAACACCAACACCAACGCCAACTCCTACTGTGCCGCCGGCTAGTCCGACGCCCACACCGACTACTTTGCCGTTGGTTAACGGGATTTTTGAGACCCCGCCGTTCGACGCCATAAATACGATTCCGGGTTGGACCACAATCGGAACGGGCCAGATCGAACAGAAAGTAGAAGGTGCGACCACCGGCAGCCACTCCGCGGCATTCAGTACCGGCTCAGAGCCGCAAGGCGGCAACACCTTGCGTCAGCAATTCCGAGCAACGCCTGGCGGAGTGTATCGACTGATCTTTGATGCGGGCGTCTATGGAAGGCCAAGCAGCACCTTGCAGTTGCGCGTCCAGGTGTTTGGAACGGCGGTGCAAGTCAACCAGTTGCTTACTCCGCCGGTCGCGTTCACCTATGATCCGCTGGCAGTTAGATTCCAGCGCTACTCGTTTGATTTCACCGCTGATAACAGCGTTATGACGCTGCAATTTATCGACGTGGGCGGCGATTTCGTGGCCGATCAAGTGGTTGACACGGTTTCAGTGACTCAGATCGGTGGACCAACGCCGACTCCTACTCCAACGCCAACCCCGACGCCGACGCCGACCGCAACTCCGACGCCTACCCCAACGCCAACGCCTCCGGCAGCCTACAAATTCAAGGTCTCCGGGAACAGCGCGGTCGACGAAGGAAAGACAGCGACGTTTAAGGTTGAGATTACGCCGCGGCCAACCACCAGCGTCACTGCTTTCTACACCATGAGTGGGACCGCGACTCAGGGAACCGATTACATTCTCAGCGGCACGCCCGGGCAGGTTACGTTTGCGCCTAACCAGAGCTCAGTAGCGGTCACAATACGAGCGTTCAAGGACGGTATAAAAGAGCCCGAAGAGACTGCGATCATGACTGTCCCGAACGCCACCGCTGCTCCAGCTGTCCGGTCGATGAAGGTTCGGAACAAGAATTAGTGACGCTGTGCGTCATCGGAGTTAGTAGTTAGAAGACCGAAGTTAGGGAAGACGCGGCGGGACTTCCGTTCACGCCTAACATCGCCAGGGACTGCCGAGCGCCAGGGGCCAGGGCTCAACCGGGATCTGGCCGCAAAAGGGCGAAGCGGAATGGTGTTGCCGGCTGGAAACTGAGCGACCCGGCACTTTTCCTGCCGCATTCTCGAGGCGATGTTATGACCATGCTGTCGTTCACCATCCCGGCCTATAATGAAGAGTTCGAACTGCGCCGCACCATTGTAGCCATTCGAAATGCGGCCGATTCAGTGGCCGAGCCCTACGAAATCATCGTAGTCGACGACGGCTCGACTGACGCGACGCCGCAAATCGCCCGCGCTGAAGGGGTCAGTCTGGTGCAAATCCAGCGGCGGCAGATCGCCGCCGCGCGCAACGCCGGTGCCCGCGCCGCCCGCGGTGACGTTCTGTTTTTCGTCGATGCCGATACCCGCATCTCGGCTGTGCATATTACCGAAGCGTTAGGCGCACTAAAGGCTGGATGTTCAGGCGGAAGCGCCCGGGTCGAGGTTGAAGGCGTGATTCCGCGATGGGCCCGGATTTTTCTGCGGGTCTTTAGTGTTCTCTATTTCTCGAATAATCTCGGGGCGGGAGCGTTTCTTTTCACCACCCGCGAAAATTTCCGAAAAATCGGGGAATTCGATGAGCAATTATTCATCGGTGAAGAGGTTTATTTCAGCATCGCGTTAAAGAAAATCGGCCGGTTCAAGCTGCTACCGGTGCCGATCTCGACCTCTGGACGCAAACTACGGATGCATTCCGGTAGCAAAGTGCTTGGTCACACCCTGCGAATACTTCTTCGTGGCCCGGCGGGAGCACGTAACCGCGACAATTGCGAGTTTTGGTACGATGGCAGGCGGGAAAGCGAAGCGACGCATTAGATTTAGCGAATTAATGATTTAATGGTTTAATGGTTTCGCGGGCTGGGTCGGCCGCATTCTTCGGCATTACCGAGGAGCAATGCAGTGAATTCGCTAAATCACTAAATCACCAAACGCTAAATGAATACAAATCCCTGGATTGAGATTTGCCCTGGTATCAAACGGCAAACGGTGGCCAGCGGCAAAACCATGTACCAAATGGTGGCGCACCTGGCAGCGGGCAGCAAAATGCCCGAACACCGGCATCCGCAGGAACAACAGGTCTATATTCTGTCCGGCAGGATGAAATTGATTGTGGAGGGCACTCCGCACGAACTCGCGGCCGGCGACTCCTATTACCTGGCCAGTAACATTCCTCACGGCGTCGAAACCGTGGAAGAAACGCGAGTGCTCGATACGTTCAGCCCGCCGCGGGACGAATATCTGGCCATTGACGAAGCCAATCGCCGGCGCTGACGGCTTTGGCCTAACGGAGGGCGTTCAATCGCCCCGCAACTGGCGGCGGTATTCGGCTTCGTCGAAATGTCCCTTTGACTCGGCGATCAGGCCATCAGGCCGATCCGCCATTCTTCGTATCCGCTGATCCGTACTTTGTTGTCAGTACCTCCGGGCCCGTTGTTAGTCCCAGTGAGCGTCCACCTATAAATGATGTGATTCCCTTCACCGGCAACATCAGCCATGGTTACTACCATGTCCGGGAACGCGGTAATGAATTCCTGGGCCGCAGCGGTTATGGCGACGCGGCCGACCGAAGGTTTCCCATCATTGATGGTTAACGAGCTGCTCTCGGAATGGTGCGCGGCGACGGCCGATGCATCGTGGCTGCACCAGGCAGCGGTGTAACTGGCGGCGAAATCCTTCAGCCAGGCAGAATTCATCAGTTAGCGGTAACCGGCGGAGGCGGAGGCTGTGAGGGCGGAAGTCCGAATCGCGTCTTCACTGACGGACGAGAGAGCACGATCAGCGTGAACACGCCAAGGACCGTGCCGAATGGCATGAAGATACATTCCACGCAGGCGACCACGAAGCCATACCAATAGCGGGTACGCCGGTGCAGGGACCGGCCGGCGGCAAAAATGCAGACGGCCAGAGTGATGCCGACGACAAAAAAAGTGCCGCCAAACGCAACGAACAGCCAACCCACAAAGGCCGGTGGCGGTTCGCCGTGAGAAGGCGTCGGAGCGAAGGCAAAAAACAAACCCATTGCCACATAGATCAGGGGAAAAAGCGAAAACAGTGTCGTTAGGCCAGCGACGATGTAATGGAAGATCGCAAGCAGATCCAGATGATTCTCGTCTTCCTGCATTCCGAGCGAAAAGTTTGATCATAATCTTCCCCATGAACCCGGAATCGACAACAAGGGCGATTTAGCTACAAGTGGAGTAGTATGAAGGCTTTGCCTAACAATGTCCGGTTGGGCCGGGCCTGCTTGTCCGTTTTAGTGGCGGCGTTTTGCCTGGCAATCACGCTGGCCCAGATCAAGGCGGCAGAGCCGAAGAGCAAAAAGAATGAAACTGCTTCGGCGACCGCGCCACCGGACGGATCGTTCGGGATCGCGGTTGTCGAAATCGATCGGCGAACTGGCAAGGCAACAAACGTAACCATCGAGCGGAGTTCGGGCGATCCCCGCTATGACGCCGCCATCACCAATATGCTGCGCCGTAATAAGTATTCCCGAGAGGGTTCGCCACAGCTGCGTGTGCCATTTTCAAATGAAGCCGCCGGAATCTTCACTCGAAAAGATGTCCAAAAGTATCTGTCCCAACATGGAATCAACCCGGACGCTCTGATCGATGCTCCGCAGCCTCGTTACCCGTACTTGGATTGGCGCGAGGGGTGGGGTAGATATCAGCTTGTTGTCGGCGGCAACGGGGAAATAACCTCGGTCAAGACCGCTCAAAGCACCGGCGTCGGCAAACTTGATCAAGCTGCGATAAAGGCATTGAAAAAGTGGCGATTCCGGCCGGGATCGGTGAAAACCGTCCTGATTCCGATCCATTTTCGAGAGGAGTCTGGGTTCCTTCGGATACTGCTTGAGTAGAGGAGTTTGCCCCCTCGCAAGGTCAGGCTGTTATAGAGATTTCGCGCCTTTTTCCGGCCACGGTTTTTTGCGGTAAACGATTCTCCGCTGGGGCGAACGAAGCCAGTTGCGAGACGGTATTCTTGGGCTACACTACGCACTTCGTTATGGCAGAGAGCACGCAAACGATGGATCTCAAGGAGTTCCAGTTGCACGAAAAGGATACCGGTAGTGCCGACGTCCAAGTCGCGCTGCTGACCCGCCGGATCGCGCAGTTGACCGAACACTTGAAGACCAACGCCAAGGATCATTCCTCGCGTCGCGGCCTCCTCAAAATGGTGGCCAAGCGCCGGAGCTTGCTCGATTATTTGAGCCGCTCCGAGAGCGATCGTTACCGTAAGTTAATCGATCGACTAAACCTGCGTAAGTAAACGTGGTTTAGATAATCTTGGGCCTGCGTTCGCAGTTTGACGCCAGAGGAAACAACCAAAACGAGGGACAGGCCTACAGGCACCTTGGATTTTAGGTTTTAGGTTCGAAATCAGAGCGACGCGAGCAGGGCTTGCGGCTCTTGAGCGGTTTTAAAACCTACAGTCAGGGTGACGGGCCTGGAACTCGCATATCCAGGAACCAGTTATGCAACAAAAGGTGACCGCCCAAATCGGGTCCACTAACATTTCCATTGAAACCGGCAAAATCGCCAAACTCGCCGACGGGGCTGTCATAGTCTCATGCGGCGATACCATGGTGCTGGCGAGCGCAGTCTCCGCTACCAGCATCAAGGAAGGTCAGGATTTTTTCCCCCTAACGGTTGATTATCGCGAGAAAGCAGCGGCAGTTGGGAAATTTCCCGGCGGCTATTTCAAGCGAGAAGGCCGTCCCTCTGAGAAGGAGACGCTGACTTCTCGTATGACCGACCGGCCCCTGCGCCCGTTATTTCCGCAGGGATATTTTTACGACACCCAGGTGATCAGCCTGCTGCTCAGCGCTGATGGCCAGAACGATCCGGACATCCTCGCAATCAACGGCGCATCGGCCGCGCTCTGCGTATCGGACATTCCGTTTGCCGGCCCCATTGGCGCGGTGCGCGTCGGCCGGGTGAACGGCGAATTCGTCGCCAATCCAACCCACGACCAACGGACCGAAAGCGATCTCGATCTGGTTTATGTCGGCACCGAGAACGATGTGATCATGATAGAGGGCGCCGCAAAAGAGGTCCCGGAGCCGGACTTTGTGAAAGCACTTGAATTTGCGCACGGACACGCGCGCGAAATGATTCGGATTCAGAAGGAGCTGGCGCAACAGATCGGGAAACCCAAACGGGAAATGCCCCTGCTCCAGGTGAATCAGGAGTTGCTCGACATCGCCTACCGAGTCGCCGGCGATCGCATCGAGGCTGCTCTTTATACCGAAGGTAAAGTCGCGCGCTCCAAAGCGGTGGAAGGTCTGCGTGAAGAAGTGAAGGCTGCGATCGTCGAAAAGCACCCCGAAGCCGACAAGTTCGCAGTCAATCAGGCATTCGATTATGTCCAGAAGAAAGCATTCCGAAAGAGCATTCTGGAAAAGCAAAAGCGAGTAGACGGACGTGGTTATCAGGATCTGCGACAGATCACTTGTGAAGTCGGTGTGCTGCCACGTGCTCATGGGTCCGCGATTTTTCAGCGCGGCGAAACCCAGGCCCTGGCGCTGGCAACGCTGGCTCCAATCGAGGAAGCCCAGATGATCGATGCCTACGGCGGCGGCGAACAATCAAAGCGCTTCATCCTCCATTACAATTTTCCCCCGTTTAGCGTGGGCGAGACCGGCCGCACCGGTGGCGCCAGCCGGCGCGAAATCGGCCACGGCGCGTTAGCCGAACGATCGCTGGAGCCGGTTGTGCCTAACGAGAATGATTTCCGTTATGCCATCCGCATCTCGAGCGAAGTCATGGAGTCCAACGGCTCGACTTCTATGGCCAGCGTTTGTGGCGGCATGCTGGCCTTGATGGATGCGGGCGTGCCCGTGAAGGGGACAGTGGCCGGAATTTCGGTCGGTCTGGTTACCGATTACGGCGAGGACAAGCAGTTGAAACGTTACGAGCTGCTCACCGATATCATCGGGTCCGAGGATCACTTCGGCGACATGGATTTCAAACTGTGTGGGACCGACAAAGGTATCACTGGCTTTCAACTCGATCTGAAGCTTGCCGGAGTCAGCCATCAGATCATGGCCGAAGCCATTCAGCGGGCTAAAGACGCGCGCACGAAAATTCTCGGTATCATGCAGGGAGTCATCGACAAACCACGGGGCGAGCTGTCGAAATACGCGCCACGGATCGAGACCATTAAAATTAATCCCGAGAAAATCGGAGCGCTCATCGGTCCTGGTGGCAAGACAATCAAGGGCATTGTGGCTGAAACCGGCGCCGAAATTAACATCGAGGACGATGGTTCAGTGCATATTTACGCCACCAGCGGCGAGAGCATGGCTCGGGCGAAAGAAATTATCGGCGGGATGACCCGCGAAATCGAGATTGGCGCGACTTACCAGGGGCGTGTCGTATCGACAAAAGAGTTTGGCGCGTTCGTGGAGGTATTTCCGGGTAAAGACGGTCTGGTTCACATCTCTGAGCTGGCTGATTTCCGGGTCAAGCGGACCGAGGACGTGGCCAAGGTCGGTGACATGATCTGGGTGAAATGCATCGGCATCGATGACAAGGGCCGGGTGAAACTTTCCCGCAAAGCGGCGCTCAAAGAACGGGCGGAACAGGAAACCGGTGAGCAGGTACCGCCCGAGCCAGCCGAAGCGAATCGTTAGGGCTGGTGACTCGGCATTACTTTGGGGAACTAAGCATCCCAAGGTTGTCATCCTGGGCGAAGCCGAAGGATCTCGCCTACTTGCGTGACGTGTTGCGCAGTTGAGAGATCCCTCCACTTCGGTCGGGATGACAAGGCTATGCGCTGGGCCCGTACACAGCACGACAGTTGTCGAAACCGCCTCATTCGCCGGACTGGTCTGCCCAATGCCCATTCTTTATCCATGAATTTTTTGGTCCACACCGCGACATCGATCGCTTTCCCCGCAGGTTGTGAGCCCCCTAGCGTTGTCATCCTGAGCGAAGCCGAAGGATCTCTCCTA
>DATFCK010000013.1:0-5939 GCA_035253185.1 Chthoniobacterales bacterium
GAACGCAAGCATTTCCACGTCGAGTTTCGTGAAAACGATCGGGGAAAATTTTTGCGTATCACCGAGGAAGCTCACGGGCGGCGCAACACCATCATTGTTCCGAGCACGGGAGTCGAAGACTTCACCGCCGCGATCGGTGAAGTTTTGGCTGGGGCTGAAAACGCTCCAGCTTAGCTTCGCTACTGCGCTTAGGTTTGTGTTAGCGGCATCGCTCGCCGCTGCCTACCCTCACTCGCATTGACACACCAGACCGTGGATTTACTTTTCCGCGGCAAGTCGGCTCAACCTTTCTTCTATGGCAAAAAACATCGCTCGCTCCAAACGTCGGGCTGCCCGTCCGGCTCGGACCCCCGCTAAACTAAAAACTTCGCGCCGGCTTGGCGTTAAGAAAGCCACCGGTCGAACGGCGAAGTCGACCAAGTATGTTTACTACTTTGGAGACGGTCGCGCCGATGGCGACGGCAAGATGAAGGGGTTACTCGGCGGCAAAGGCGCCAACCTGGCGGAAATGACCCGGATCGGGCTTCCCGTCCCCCCGGGGTTCACAATTTCTACCGAGGTTTGCACTTACTTTTACGCGCACAAGCGTTCCTACCCGCCGCAAATGCAGCCGCAAGTCGAGGAAGGCATCCGCCGGATGGAAAAAATCATGGGAACGACTTTTGGTGACACCAAGTCGCTGCCGTTGCTGGTGGCGGTGCGCTCAGGCGCGCGCGATTCGATGCCGGGAATGATGGATACCATCCTGAATCTTGGATTGAATGACGAGAGCGTGCTGTCGTTAGCCAAAGCAACCGGTAACGAGCGGTTCGCCTGGGATTGTTATCGGCGCTTCATCCAGATGTACGGGGACGTCGTGATGGGCGTTCAGAAACGGCCGGACGAGGACCACGAGCCATTCGAAACCGTCATTCACGAACTCAAACACGAGCTTCATGAGGATGATGTCGACGATACCAAACTGAGTGTTAAAGATCTCCAGGAACTGGTGAAGCGATTTAAGCGGCTCGTCCAGGAGCGGACCGGCAAACAGTTTCCTAACGACCCGCGACAGCAGCTTCAGGGCGCAATCGGCGCCGTCTTCGGCTCATGGATGAACGATCGCGCGATCGTCTACCGGCGGAAATACAACATTCCTCAAGAATGGGGCACGGCGGTGAACGTCCAGGCCATGGTGTTCGGTAATACCGGACCAAACTCGGGATCCGGGGTGGCGTTCACTCGCGATCCGGCTACCGGCGAAAAAGTTTTCTATGGAGAATTTCTCATCAATGCTCAGGGCGAAGATGTTGTCGCCGGTGTTCGCACGCCCGAGCCGGTTGCTGATCTGAAGAAACATTTGCCCAAGGCGCTCGTTGAACTGGAGCGCAACCGCAAGATCCTGGAAGAACATTTCAAAGACGTTCAGGATTTCGAATTCACCATCCAGGACGGCAAGGTGTTCATGCTTCAAACCCGGAACGGCAAACGCACCGGCGTCGCGGCGGTGAAGTTCGCGTGTGACATGGTCCGTGAGAAATTGATCGACTGGAAAACCGCGATCAATCGGGTGCCGGCAGATCAACTGGATCAGGTATTGGCGCCGGTATTCGATCGGGTAGCGCTGAAAAATGCGAAACGAATCGCCTCCGGATTACCGGCCGGCCCGGGCGCGGCAACCGGAAAAGTCTATTTCAATGCCGATCGTGCGGCAGCGGCCGCGGGCAAGGGCGAAAAAGTTCTGTTAGTCCGGGTTGAAACATCTCCCGAGGATTTGCGCGGGATGATTGCAGCCGAGGGGATTCTCACCGCCCGCGGCGGCGTTTCTTCCCACGCTGCACTGGTGGCGCGACAAATGGGCAAGGTTTGCGTTTGCGGCGCAGCCGAGTTGAACATCGATTATCGCGCCAAAACAATGTCGGTTAACGGGTCGGTGTTCCGCGAAGGGGACGATTACCTCTCAATCGACGGCACCAGCGGCACGGTTTACGCCGGCCAGTTGCCATCGGCCGCTTCGGAAATTATCCAGGGACTTCTTGATGATGATAAGAACGCGCAACGCACCGAGACCTATCGCAATTTCAACCAGCTGATGGATTGGTGCAGCAGGGTCACGCGGATGAGCGTTCGCACTAATGCTGACACCCCGGATCAGGTTGAGAACGCAGTGTCATTCGGCGCCACCGGCATCGGGCTCTGTCGCACTGAGCACATGTTCTTTGAGGGCGATCGGATCGACGCCATGCGCGAGATGATCCTGGCGCGAAAGGTTGATGACCGCCAAAAGGCATTGGCCAAACTGTTGCCCTATCAAAAGAGCGATTTTGTCGGCATCTTTAAGGCGCTAAAGGGCAAACCGGCCACTATTCGGCTGCTCGATCCGCCTTTGCACGAGTTCCTGCCACAAGATCACGCCGCTCAAGCCGCGCTGGCTGACAAAATGCGGGTGAGTGTCGACGATATTTCGCGGCGCGTTCATGAATTGCACGAGCAAAACCCGATGCTAGGCCATCGCGGTTGCCGGCTGGGAATCTCATTCCCGGAAGTAACCGAGATGCAGGCTCGCGCCATCTTCGAAGCTGCGGCCGAAGTCCAAAAAAGCGGAACAAAGGTTAATCCCGAGGTTATGATTCCGTTAGTCGGATTTGAGAAGGAACTGGAGAACCAGGTTGAGATTGTCCGCCGAGTCGCGGATCTGGTTCAGGCAGAAAAGAAAGTGAAGCTGAATTACCTGGTGGGCACAATGATCGAGGTGCCACGCGGCGCGCTGATAGCCGATCAAATCGCAAAAACCGCGGAATTTTTCAGCTTCGGGACTAACGATCTGACTCAGACTGCGCTGGGCATGAGCCGCGATGATAGCGGATCCTTCCTGCCGCATTACGCCGAGCTCGAAATCGTGAAACGCAACCCATTCGCCACCATCGATCAGAATGGCGTTGGTGAACTCATGCGTATCGCGGTGGACAAAGGCCGCAAAGCCCGGCCGAAAATCAAACTGGGTATATGCGGCGAACACGGGGGCGATCCCGATTCGGTGAAATTCTGCCACCGCTTGGGCTTGGATTACGTTAGCTGCAGTCCATTCCGCGTCCCGATCGCAAGGCTGGCCGCGGCCCAGGCCGCGCTGGCTGGTTAAAGAGAGCGGTCTGTTACCGGCAACAGTGCGGCGATCAATCGTTGCCACAATGCGACAATAACGTCACAGCGCTGTCATCCTGAGCAAGTCGAAGGACCTCTCCTACTTGGGTGACGTGTTCCGCATTTGCGAGGTCCCTCGACTTCGCTCGGGATGACATAGCGATACGTCGGATGTGGCAAAAGGCATCGGTGTCCAAAATGCCTCGTCGGCAATACAGACAAAAAGCCCGAGATCGGTTATCGCAGCCGATACAGCCAGATATCCGGCCCAAAACTGGACGGCGCGAATTCAAGAAACTCAAACCGGTTGTCATTCGGCGGCTCTTTTCTTCCCAGCTCCGGGAAGAATTTTACGGGAAACGAGTCTTCGGTTGGAAAATACACGAGAAATTGAGCGTCCCGGCTTCGAAGATAACCAAGTAGTTCCTCAGCCGTCGTTACCCGGTTACGCCGGGCAAAGCTGGTCCGCAAAAACCGCTCCGGTGGCAGCCGCGAAAGAACTCGAACCGCTACATCGTCTGAAAAGCAACGTGCCCCCGGAATAGTTTCCATGTTCTGCGCCAGTTTCGCAGCAATCTTGTGGTGGGCGTTAAAATCATCGCGAACGTAGCCTAACGTCGGCAATTTCTCGATCATTTCGGACACAAAAAACGCGCTGACCGCCAAAACAAACACCGTCGCCAGCACGCGCGAACGCATGTGAGTGACCAGAAACTGCAGCGACCAACCGAACAGCGGCAAACCAAGGGCAAAGAAGGTCAGACCGTAGCGAGGCAGAATGACAGGCTGCGCTTTGCTGACGTAGGCGACGACGATTAGCCCCAGCAAACCGGCATAGTATCCGATCGTAACCAGCAAACGATGATTCGGCGGCTTTCGTGCGCCGATCCAGTTCCAGATCACGCCGATGGCAACCGCAAAAGCGGCAATGGTAATTAACTTGCCTGCGCCTAACAGGAAATAGGCCTGGTCCTGACGAATTACCGGCCACTGAAAGCCACGCCGTTCCGGGTGGAAATCGATGTATTCAAGGTGGTAGCGGGCGCGATCATGAAAATAGCTCAGCGGATGGCCGGTGGCAGCAAAGGTAATGGCGATCCAGCTCAGCGGCGGAACAAGAAGAATAAAAAGCGGCAGGATGGATAGCCGTCGTTCGCAGATGAATTGCAACGCCGGCAAAACCGCGATCAATGCCCAGGACTCGACCCGGATACAGCCCGCTAGCGCGCCGGCAACTGCGGCTAAAGTCCATTTCCGCCGCAACGCTAGGCACAAACTCACCAGCACCAGGCATCCGTGCGGGACATCGGTCATACACCCGGCCGAGTACACAATGTGCAGCGGATCGGACACAATCATTGCGAATGCCACAACCGCGAACGCAATCCTTCCGGTCAGCAGCCGGGTTACATCGAACACCAGAACGGCCACCGTTGCGCCACACAAAGCGTTGATAATCTTTCCCGCCACCAGCGGATCGTGAATGGCGAGATTGATGACGGCGGCAACGATTTGAAAGAGGGGCAGCCAGAATCCGTAAAGATCGGAGACCTGGACCTGTCCGGCTTCAAAGCTTTGGGTCAGTTTGGCAATGATCTCGGCGTAGCTGTAACCATCCTGCTCCGGGTTGGGTAGGGCCCACGCCGCCCAAATTCGACTAAGAAGTGCGATCAGAAAGATAAAAACAATAAGCCGGACAGGTGGATGGCCTAACGCTCTATCGTTCCGGGTCAACATACGCCTGCGTCCTAACCGTTAACAGGCGAAGGACCGGTCTTGGTAAATCCAAAGCGGCGGAGCACCGCCGCACTCCAAGACGCAAGCGCATAATGAGCGCAATTCGTCGGCCAGGTTTTGGGGTACGGCGATTCCTTCGCCGCTTTCATTCCGGTGCCGCGCACCCCGACAAATTGGCCGCATACGATTGAGATCCGAAACAACCGGCGCCGGGCACGCTTATTTTTTCGACAACGCCGCGCGGTAGGCCAGCCAGGCCGCCCAGGCCCGTTCCCAGTTTTGCTTCGCCGCCCATGCCTGCGCTTCGAGATAATGGAAGTAGGCCGGAGAAGTTGAACGCTCCGAGAAATGCCGGGCGGTGTTCAGTCCATCATCAAACCGTCCATTTTGCATTTGGGCGTGGTAAAGGGCGAACCCCACGCTCGGATTGTCCGGGTTTGTTTTGTATTGCTTCTCCAATTCCTGAAGAGAACCGCCATTGGAAATTCGTGGCATCGCCACCGCTTCGCCGAACCGCTGCGTCAAATCATAAGCGCCGCGAAAGTCATTCCTGCTGGCATTGAACTTAGCCATTCCGAGCCAGGCATGATTCAACCATTCCGGATGTTGCTCGACTCTTCTCGCCAGTTCCTCCAAATCGCCGCGGTCCGCCCACAGATCAAAGAACGCTAACTTCTGTGGCTCATTCAGGGTCTGTAAATTCGGATCCCGCTCGAGGATCTTTAGAATGCCATTGCGAAACGCTGGCCCGGACAATCGCCCAACATACGTAAGCGCCAAATCGGGTTCGCTTAATCCAAATTCTTCCAGGATGCGGCCGACCTCCGGATTGTTCATGCTGGCCGCAGTCAACATGCTGGCAAACACTTCGGTACGTTTGCGTCCCGCTTTTCGAAGCGCATCGCGCCACGCCGTTGCCGCCAGCATCGGTTGCGAACCCAGCCAGGCCCTGCCTTCATCGCGCGGAAGTTCGTAGGCTACCGGCTCCAAAAATCGTGCTCTGCGGAAATCGGCCAGCGCCTCCGTCGTTTTGTTGTGGCCGACTTCGGCCAGAGCGCGCCGAAAATAGAGGTTCCAATCGA
>DATFCK010000014.1:0-8947 GCA_035253185.1 Chthoniobacterales bacterium
GTTGGGATATCGACACCACTCTCAATGCAGATGGTCGCGAACAGATGGCGAAGATCGTGATGAGTGATCCTCTTCATTCCGATCTTTGCGGCGGCGTTCGTCATGCTGTTTTGGCACTCGAAGACTCGCATGATCGTGGCGGTCGGCGGTTCAGCCACTCGTTCGGCACGCAAGTCGGTGAGCATTTGTTCAAGCTCGGGAATCATCGGGACGAAGCGGGTCTCGCCGTTTTTCGTTGCCGTCTCAGGATCGCCGCGGACGTGCACTTGCCGGCGAACGAAATTCGTATCTGCCCAGGTGACGAACTTTGCCTCGCCAATCCGTAAACCGCTGTAAGCGAGAAACCGCACGAGATTCGCGCAGTCCTTCGACTGTCGTGCGCCGGCCGTGCGGATTTCGTCAACGAACCGCAGGAACTCGTCTCGTGACGGGAGTTCGAGTTGTTTCTGGCGCACCTTCATACGCGACAGGCCGGCGGCCGGATTGTTGAAGCGGGCGCCCGTGCTGATCGCTTCGTCGAAGACAGCCCGCAAGGTTCCGATGCTGTTGTTCACGACGGTCGGCGAATAATGTTGCTGGTACCGGGTGAGCCAATTTTCGCAGTCGCGCTGACTCAGCTTCCGCACATCCGTCTCGAACAGCGACGGCCATGACCGTCGAATGAAGTCGATCATCATTCCGCGGTAGTCCTTCGAGCGAGGTTTGAGTGAAACGCTCGCCTGAATCTTCTGAAGATAAACCTCAGCGGCAGCAGCGAACGTCATCTTGCCTTTCGCGAACGCCGTTCCAGACTCCAGCTTCGCCCGATAGTCGCGCATCGTGTCGGGCAACCTCTGCTTCGCGACCGAGAACGCCGTTGTCTTCAGGCTCTTCCAAACCAGCTTTCCGGCGACACGAAATCGGGCGAAATACGTGCCGGACGGCGCATACCGGACGAGGTTCTGAACCGCGGTCGTTTGCCAAATCTTTTCGTCAGGTGTGCTCACATCAATCCGCTTTCCTCATCGCTGCCACGCGACGCGATGCTGGCTCAGCCGCCCCGTCGCACCGCTCCGGCCTCGGAGCGAAGCGGCAACGCCTCAGCGTCGTTGCCGATCCAAGCGAAGAGCGTATTGCATCGAAGAGGCGGAATCGCAGCCGTATAGAAAAGGCGTATAGAAAGGAGTTCGCGGCGGGAGAATTAAACGCTATTCTCCCTCGTAAATGCCGGCATAGCTCAGTTGGTAGAGCAGCTGATTTGTAATCAGCAGGTCGTCGGTTCGAATCCGTCTGCCGGCTCCATCCCCGATCGCGGATAGCGCCCGCCTGTAAACGCACTGTTTGGCTTTGCGGGCCGGGATTTCGGATTGCGGATTCCGCTGCAACCACGAACAATCGTCCGGTGCGATGGATTTTGATTCTTCTGGGCGTTTTGGCCGGCGCCGCTGCCTACGGACAAACGGCAAGTCCGAGTCCGGCCCGTTCTCCTGATGTAACCGGTCCGTTTTGGCGGTGTGAGCTGCCGGGCGGGATTTACGAAGTGCTGGTTCGCGCCATGGTCGCGGTCAGCACTCACCAATATGTCGTCGATGGGGTGGCTCGCGTGACTGAGGTAAACGTCGACACCACCGGCAACGCCGCGGTCCGATTTTATTACATCGAACCGGCTATTCCAAAGGCTCCGTTAGGCGTAGGACAGAGTGCGATTGATCGGGTGAGTGAGTTGGCCAAGGAAGCCGCCCAAAAAACAGATCAGGACGATGTCTGGAAGCGCGTAATCAAAACGTATCCAACAACAACTCACACTCACACCGTTGAATATCGAGTCGGTACCGACGCCCAGCTGAAATCAATTTTTAGCAGCGCCCAAACCGCGCTTGAAACCCAACGCGGCGCGATCCTGAAGATTGGCGATTAGAGGTTTTGCTGACAGAAGTCCTGTGGGACGCGTCCGAACTGTCGGACTTCAATAAGGCAGCTGCTCGAGCAGACCACGCGCGGTATCCAAAATTGTATCCTGCGTACTTTGCAGAATTTCGCCGGCCGCGGCGGCAGCCAAACGCGCGGTCAAATCCTCTTTTGGATGCGCCGCCGGTCCAGTCACTCGCACCGTGGTCCAGTTGTATCCGTCGTGCGCAATCGTAAATACTCGCGCCTGTGACCCGGGCAACCATTGCAAGCTGGCCGCGGTAACGCCCACCTGAAACAAGCCGTCGATGTTTCCATCGACAACGGTGAACGCGCCTTCCACCCGCATTAATCCTTCCGATTCCAGCAGCAGATCTTTGGCAGTTAGAATCTTACCGTCGCGGTTAAACGAGACCGAAGCTTTGCTCAGATTGACTCTCTTGAAACGTTCGGTTCGGGTAAATGTCGCGATTTGCTCCAAAACCGGTAACGCCTCCAATTGGCCTTCCGTTAGGCGGAGGGTTCCGTCGAGATGCAGCGGCTCGCCGGAAAACGATGCGATGGTGCGGACTGATCCGCCGAGCTTTCCTTTCAGTCGGAATCGCCAATCCGGAGTCAGCAGTGGTGCCACTGGCAAATCCTCAATTGTTGCCTGAAGGTTCGCGGTCTTGTTGTAATCCACTTCACCGGTAACACGTATGCGTCCGGTCTGACTTCGGAGCACCGCCTCATTCACGAAAAGCGCAGCCGGCCTGTAACGGAGCTGCGCCGAATCAATGGAGAGGTCCGGCCAGCCAGTCTGCGAAACCTTGCCGCCGGTCGCGGCAATCAACCAGGCGTTGCCGTCAGGCGTCATGGTGAACGCGCTATCGGTAATGGCACCGGCGGTCTCTGGATTATTACCCCATCGCCAGGAAGAACGGTTAACGCTTGCCTTGTCTACCGCAACCTTCCATCGGCTGACGCGCCGGGCAGGTTGCACTTCTGCGATCGCAGGCTGAGGTGCCGTAGCCGGCGAACGATCGGGAAACCGAATGGCCACTTGTTCGATGCTGACATCGTCAATCTGCACCGAACGTTGAAATAATTTTCTCCAGTTAACGACTGCGCGAATTTGATCCGCTTTCAATGTTGAAAAGAACGCTTTGCCGCCACTTTGCGCCGCGAATCCGTCCGAAAACACCGTGCTGTCAGCGACCTGGAACGGCATAAACTCGCCTTCGGCTTTGAGTTGGCGAGAAACGGCAGCGGAAACTTGCTGACGGAACCGCTCGCTCTTTAAGTAGGACAGAATCGCAAACCGCGCGCCGATGATGCCGATCACTACTGTGACCAGCAGCGTCGCCACGATTAACCATGGTCGCCGTCGTCGGGATTCTGTCATTTAAGCTTGTGTCCCCGGCATGGCTTTCCAATCGGTGAGTTGAAAATCGGCCGCCGCCAAGGCCCGGTCAGGGAGTATGTCGTTAGTCCGAGCCAGACCGGCATTTCCTGCGACTGAGAACCAATTCGGCAGCTGCCGGACCGGTCCATTTGCAACTCAACCCTTCGGGCGGCAGTTGTTGGGGCGAATTTCCTCGTCCCTCGCCCGGCCGGCATCACAATAGATACGATCTTGGGGTGCTCCTTGAAATTCACCCAAATCCCTGGCGGCGATTGTAAACCCATACCGGTTACACAACACTAGCTTGGCAAAAGTAACGTAATCAACTCACAATCCCACGCCCATGCTGGAACTTCGAAACGTTAGCCTGGCCGCGCCCGGAGGTCCGGATGAAAGGTGGCTTTTGGCCGAAGCCAGCGCGTCGTTTTCCCGCGGTCACTTGCATGCCGTGGTCGGCCCGTCTGGCTGCGGCAAGAGCACCATGCTCAAAATCATTGCCGGCCTGCATCAACCGGCCGAAGGCTCGGTTTTCTGGGACGAACGCAACCTGGACGAACAGGATTTTGCGCCTAACGAGATTGGTTATGTCCCTCAATTCGGAATCGCGTTTGATCTAATGCAGGTCGACGAGAGCATCGATACTTCACTGCGATTGCGGGTCGGAGGTTTAACGCCGGATGAGCGCGCCGCGCGTGTCGGCCAGATCCTTGAAGAAACCGGCCTAACCGACATCGCCGACCGGCGGGTTGGAGTTCTCTCCGGCGGACAAAAGCGGAGGCTCGCGCTGGCCCTCGAGCTGGTGAGCGAACCGTTGCTTCTTTTATGCGACGAAGTCACAACCGGACTCGACCCGAAATCGGAGCAGGAAATTGTTCACCTTTTACGTCGCATTGCGGACTCGGGCGATCGCACGGTTATCTCCGTTACGCACAGTCTGCGTCACATCGACCTCCATGACACCGTGACCGTGCTTTACGGCGGACGGGTGGTTTATCAGGGCGCGCCATCGCTGCTGACTCATTATTTCCAAATCGAAACTCCCGATCAGCTGTTTCCAACCCTGGGTCTACGCAGCGAGGAAGAGTGGCACGCTCTCTGGACAGGCCACGCGTCCCATTACGGCGCCCATCCGAAGGAACGGCAACCCGCGGAAACGAAACCCACCGGCTTCGTTAGGCCGAGTTTCGGCGACCAGTTGCGGACACTGCTGCACCGGCGCTGGAACTTGTTTACCCGAAATCGCGCGCAAATCGGACTGCAACTCGCGCTGCTGTTCGGCTTCCCCTGCCTGGTCGTGATCTTTGCCTGGAACGGCCTGCCCCAGATCCAAAATCTGAGTACTGGGGCATCCGATACGGTAAAGGAGCTGCTCGAGACCGCGGCCTTCAATCTTCGGGCGGCAAAGGTAGCCAGTCTGGTGTCGGGTCTGGTTATGTTTCAGGTCATCCTTCTCACCCTGATCGGCTCCAACAATTCCGCTCGTGAGATAGCCGGTGAACGCGCCATTTTCGAAAAAGAGAAATTCGCCGGGTTGCGTCCGGCCAGTTACATCGCCAGTAAATTCGTTTTTCTTTCCGCACTGGTTATCGCGCAATCAGTGTGGATGGGAGTGTTTGTGAGCACCGTTTGCCGGTTTCCCGGCGATCTCTTATCGCAGATCGCATTTCTCACCCTAACCAACGCCGCGATGACCTTCGTGTGTCTCGCGATTTCCAGTCTAACCCGCTCGTCCGAAAACGCTTCGCTGTTATCGATTTATCTGGTGGGATTTCAGCTACCGCTTTCCGGCGCCATCCTGGCGCTACCGCAAGTAATTGGTTGGATTACTCGCCCATTTATCTCCGCGTTCTGGGGATGGAGCGGCTATCTCCAAACCATGCGCGACACCCGGTTTTACGACGTGGTGCGCAGTATGAGCCAGACCGAACTGGCCGGGTTTGAGCTGTGCATTTGGGTGCTGCTGATGCACATTCTGGCTGGCCTGTTCGTGGCCTACTTCGGCGTGCAGAATAGCCGTTGGCAGTGACGGCAGTGCGGTAAGATTGCAAAGCCAGGCCCAAAAAGTTAGCCTTTACTAATGCCCAGACGAGCCAGTTCAGCCGCTAATCCATTGTGGATTGCCGGCGTGGCCGTGCTGATCGCGTTGGCGATGGTCGGTGGCTGGCTGCTTTACCGGTTTATCAGCGATCCCTATCGAACGTTGTCGCCGCTGGATGTCGCGGTTTATATGCAGAACGCCAACAGTCTTCGCGGTAACGTCTACAAGCTGAACGGCGTGGTAAACACGCAGCTGGCCTGGGCGCCCAACCACGGCCGGTTGTATTCGGTCGATGTCGACAGTCGCGACGATGTCCTGCCGGTGTTAATCCCATCGTCGTTCAACAGCATGAACATCCAGAAGGGGCAGCGATACTTCTTCAAGATACAGGTAACGGATAAGGGCGTGCTCCGCGTTCAGGACATTCGCAAAGCATGATGGCCATGGTTGAATTCAAAGAAGTGATTGTTCGCCTAACAATTCCGTACGTGATGATATTTGGGGTCGCGCTGAATTTGTCGGCGCAGGTGCCCGATGCTCAACCGCAGCCGGCTGCTTCCGCTCCCGCCCAGCCGCAGCCGGCGCCCGCCAGTTCGCCCGCGGCGCAGTCATCGGGCCCGAAGTTCCTGGGCAAAGACGCGCCCATCTTCGATCCGGCCAGCGAAACCGTAACCTGGGATGGCCATAGCTGGAATCTCAACAACAACCGTGTTTTCGAGGCGCGTTTCGAAAAATATCTGAATGCGCCGGAAGAAACGACCGGCCAATCGCAGGAATACCAGACGATCCTGCGCACGATTTTGGAAAAATTGTCGCCGGACAAGCTAACCACCCGCGCGGTGGATGAAGCATTTCGGCTGCTGCCCAAGGCCTCCAATTACGACATCGACGCCCGCCTTTGTGACGCCCTGGCGGACGCGATTTACACGGCGTGGCGAGCACAGGATGCAAGCCAGCGCCTGGCCGTAGCTAACGAGGCGCTTGAACAGGAACGAAAGAATAACGAATGGAATGCGCGCGTCGCCGCCGAGCACAACAAACTCGATGGTGCGCCGCCCACCAGTGAAAAAGAAGCGGTATCGGAATGGACAAAGCAACAGCAAATCAAGCGTGAAACCGCAATGCAGCCGTATACGACCCGCCTGGCTGAAATTTTGGCGACGATTAAGACTAACCAGGCCAAGAAAGAGCTCACCACGCTGGAGGCCAAGGTCGAATTTCAAGCGTTGTTTGTTCAGCTTTTCTTTCAGCGCCGTTTTCAGCACGTGCTGATCGGGACCCGGTTTTATCGGGCCGTGTTCGCCAGCGGTGAAAGCAAGCTCGAGGTTGGCAAAGATACCAAGGATCTGTTCTCGAAAAGCACCGGGATGCCGCCGACCGTCGGCACGATCGACGCGCTCGCTCATGAAGCCATTCGCGATGTCCGCGAAAGCATTCAAGCGTTTCGGTTCCTGGTGCAAAAAGGCGAGCTGCAAAGCGCGTCCAAACGGCTGGCTGAAGCATTCAGCGTAGGCGAGTTCCTGCCGGAGATACGAACGCTTCCCCGTGACGAGAAACGCAAGGTGCTTGATTTTTCGCAGAA
This sequence comes from Chthoniobacterales bacterium, assembly GCA_035253185.1. Lineage (GTDB taxonomy): Bacteria > Verrucomicrobiota > Verrucomicrobiia > Chthoniobacterales > UBA10450 > DATFCK01. Next base: position 6,892 of record DATFCK010000014.1, read on the forward strand.
GAATTACCAGCTCATTTCCGCGCTCGAGGTAAAGGATTACGGCCTGGCGGAAAAACTGATTAAAGAGCTGAACGCGATGGCCAAGGATTTCGATGAATCGAAACCGCTGGCGGCGATCGAGACGGCTCGGACCGTGAGCGGAATGCACCTGGCCAAAGCGCGAACGGCGGCGGTCAGTGGCGACAAAGTCACTTTGGAAAATGAATTGAAGGCTGCAACCGAGATCTGGCCACGGAATCCGGCCTTGTCGGAGCTAACCGGGCTGATTTTTTCTCAGGCTGACGTTCAACAAAAAGCGTTGGTCGATCTGGACCAGTTGATCAGTGAACATAATTACCGGCAGATCTATAACGACAAACTGCGGTTCATCGCTGCAGCCGCGCTTTATCCGGAGCGGCAAAACCAGCTGAAAAAGATTCTCGATCAAATGCAGGTCGTCGAGACCGCCATTATTCAGGCAGGCGAAATCGAAAAGCGCGGCGATTTCGCCGGGGCCTGGGAAACCCTGGAGAAGGCGTTCAAGGAAAATCCCGAAGACAGGAAGCTGAATCAGTTGCGCGCCAACCTAACGACTGAGGCGGCTGATTTCGTTCGAACCCTTCGGACCGCGGAACAGCTCGAACAAAAGGAAGAGGTCGGATCAAGTCTGGCCTGGTATCTGAAAGCGCGGAAGATCTATCCGGCGAGTGAGTTTGCGAAAGACGGGATTAGTCGATTGGTGAAGAAGATCTTGCCGGAGGCGAGCTGAACCGAAACATCGGTCGCATTCGATCGCAGAGGCACGGTTAACAGCGCTCACCCGATGCACATCTGGCAACAGCCAAAGCATAGCTATGTCATCTCGCGCGGAGTCGCGAGACGCCCCTCATATGCGGAACACGTCACACACCTTTGAGCACACTTTTAAAAGTGTGCTCAAATGGGCAGGCGAGGTCCCTCGACTACGCTCGGGATGACAACTTGGGGAATGCTTAGTTGCCGGATTGTAACATCCGGGCCTAACGTTAAGGATTTCCGATCCAAAGCGGCGCAGCAGCGCCGCGCTCCAAAACGCAAGCGCGTGTTGAGCGTGTTGTTTATCCATCATGGCGGCCGGCGTCCCCAAGGATGTCACCCCGACCGGGGACCGCGACTTGGGTGGAGCGTTGATCTCTTCCGGCAGTGGACGGGGAGAACACGTCACACACGTGGGTGCGGTCCTCGATTACTTGCGTGACGTCTTCCGCTTTTGAGAGGTCCCTCGACTTCGCTCGGGATGACAACTTGGGGAATGCTTAGTTGCCGGATTGTAACATCCGGGCCTAACGTTAAGGATTTCCGATCCAAAGTGGCTCAGCAGCGCCGCACTTCAAACGCAAGCGTCCATCGAGCGTGTTGTTTAATCCATCATGGCGGCCGGCGCCCCCAAGGATGTCACCCCCGACCGGGGACCGCGACTTGGGTGGAGCGTTGATCTCTTCCGGCAGTGGACGGAGAGAACACGTCACACACGTGGGTGCGGTCCCTCGATTACTTGCGTGACGTCTTCCGCTTTTGAGAGATCCCTCGTCTACTTGGGTGACGTCTTCCGCTTATGAGAGGTCCCTCGACTACGCTCGGGATGACAACTTGGGGATGCTTGGTTGCCGGATTGTAACATCCGGGCCTAACGTTAAGGATTTCCGATCCAAAGCGGCGCGGCAGCGCCGCGCTCCAAAACGCAAGCGCGTGTTGAGCGTGTTGTTTTCGTCATGGGCGGCCAAGCTCCTCAGCGTGTCATCGACCGGGATCGCGACTTGGGTGGAGCGTTGATCTCGCATTTGTAGAACACGTCACACAAGTAGGTGAGGTCCCTCGACTACGCTCGGGATGACAACCTGGGGAATGTTTAGTTGCCGGATTTGTAACATCCGCGCCTAACGTTAGGAATTTCCAAACCAAAGCGGCGCATCAGCGCCGCACTCCAAAACGCAAGCGTCCACCGAGCGTGTTGTTTTTCGTCATGGGCGGCCGACGTCCAGCAGTCCATGTCATCCCGACCGAAGCGGAGGGAACTCTCATATGCGCAGGACATCAC
>DATFCK010000015.1:0-11852 GCA_035253185.1 Chthoniobacterales bacterium
TCCGAGATAAAGGGCCTGCTTGCCTCCGGAATGGTCCCGGCCCGTCCCGACCCCCACGGGCTCGATCACGTTTTCAGCTTTTCCGCCGTGCCGGGCCCGCGGACTTGTTTCGAGGGCATTCAACTTCTTTCACCCGGCCACTTCCTCAGCATAACTCCCGCTCGAGGGCCCGGCACGAGTGCGAGGGTCGAAGAACGAGCCTACTGGGAAATGAATTTTCCCGATCAGGGCGAGGAGGAAGTAGGAGAAAATCCGGAACGCCTGGTTAACGATTTTGAAAAAATCCTGTTGCAGGCGGTCGACGAGCGGTTGCGGGCTGATGTTCCAGTCGGCGCCTACCTGTCTGGCGGTGTCGATTCCAGCATGATCGTGGCGCTGGCCTGCCACCTCAAAGGTCCGGCCATTAACACTTATACCGTGCGGGTGCATGCACCGGAGATGGATGAACTCGATGCGGCAAGTCTTTCGGCGCGGCACATCGGCGCCAAGCCGCCGATCGTTCAGGATTTTCGCGATGAAGATGCGCTCGATACCTACCCCAGGCTTATTTCCGCGGCCGAAGCTCCGGTTATCGATACCGCGTGCGCGGCGTTGCTTCAGCTATCGGGCCGGGTCCACAGTTGCGGACAAAAAGTGGTGCTCACTGGTGAGGGAGCGGACGAATGGCTGGTCGGTTACCCATGGTATAAGGCGGCAAAACTCATCGGCTATCTCGATCTCATTCCTGGTCTTGGGTTCAGTTATTTCGCGCGCAGCGCTTATTTGCGATTGAACAAGGTGCCGCATTTCAGCAGGGACTGGAGGCGTGAAGTGGAGGGCGCGGTCGGCGGTCCCAATGCCTGGATAGATGCCTACGGACTGCTGGCGATCTCGAAGCTCCGTTTTTACAGCGAGGAAATGCTGGAAAAAACGGCGCAGAAAAATCCGTGGACCGAGCTGAACTTCCCGTTGGAGCGCGCCCGGAAATGGCATCCGCTCCATCGCGGTGTCTGGATCGCCGCGCGGGTTTTGTTAGCCGGACATTTGCTGCAAGCCAAGGGGGACCGCGTCGCCATGCATTCATCGGTCGAGGTCCGTTACCCATTTCTCGACGAAGACGTTTTCGACTTTCTATCGCGGTTACATCCACGATGGCGATTGCGCGGGTTTCGCGACAAACATCTGCTGCGTTTGTTGGCGGAACGATGGGTCCCCAAATCGGTGGCCCGCCGGCACAAGGTTATTTTCCGGGCCCCGCTCGATAGTTTCCACATGGAACCCGAACCACCATTCGTAGCCGAGCTCCTGAGCGAAGAATCATTGCGCAAAACAGGGTATTTCGACGTGGCGGCTGTTAGTCGATGGCGTAACGATTTCCGGAAGATGCGTCCCGGCTCGTTACCGCGTCTTTCAGTGGAAATGGGACTTATGGCGGTGGTGGCGACTCAGCTCTGGCACCATCTGTTTATGGGAGGCGGGCTGGCCGATTTGCCGGAATGGTCCGCAATCCCCACCCCCGCTTCAAGTGAAGCGGCCATCGCGGCCTAACTATCGCCGCTCCGCGCCACCGAGCGATGAACTAAACGAGCGGTGGAGTGATGACGAAAAGCCGGCTCTTGTAGCATCACGCCAACATCCGGTGTTCGCGCGGCGAACGCTACAGCTTCTGCAAGGTTTCCCGCCCGCGCTGCTTTGTTTCGATGTCGTCGATGTCCGTATCGGGCATTGCCAGCCCTTTGTTGATGTACTTACGGGCGTCATCCTTTCGGCCCATCTGCGCGTAAATCCGTCCCAGCTCGATGTAATGCATAGGGCGATTCGGATTTAGCTCGATGGCCTTCTTCATCGCCCGTTCCGCTTCCTGGTTAGATCCCGGCGGCAACTGACCCATAAAAAGCATGCCTGCCAGGTAGCGCTTCATCGTGCCTACATCTGCCAATGTCCGATGCCACCGACCAAGAATATGCCAGGCGTTATCATTCTTAGGATCCAGCGCCAGCGCCTTATCCACCGATTCCTTGATTCGACGGGAAGCAGTGACCTGCTCCTTGGTCGGCATATACAGCATCATCTTTCCGAGAGTAATCGCCGGCGCGAGTTGCGCCTCGGCGTCGCCCTTGTCCATCGCTGCCGCACGATCCGAATACTCCAGGGCCAGGTGCCCAAGTCGCAGTTTTTCCTTCTTGGCCGAGGCACTGTTCATCAGGTGTCGATATTGCCGCGCGATCCGCACTTGGATGTCGCAATTTTTCGGCTCCAACTTTTCTGCTTCCAGATAAAGGGGCAGCGCTTCTCCGGCCTGAAATTTCCGGTCAAAAACTTTCGCCTTACTCACCAGCTCATCGGCAGATTCAGCGGTGGCAATGACGCTCGCGATCAGGAATAACGCGGCGGCGGCGGTGAATTTGTAAATGGGTCGATGAAGCAGAGATATCATTTAGGGATCAGGACAATAGCCTCGCTGCGCTTGCTGGCACAGCCATTTTCAAGCCGCGACAAAACAGCTTCGTAGCCCGGTAACTGGCTGGTCCCCCATCTACCGATCGGGAAGCCGTTTTATCCTTGGACGTAGGACCGGACTCAGATGTTCAACTGGGCGGTCAGGCGGCTCCTCGGTCCGACGTAATTGTCCGGTAGCAACCTAATTACGCCTGAATAGGAGACCATCCATGCCGTCCAATACGAAAGCTAAATGCATATGAAAACGAATACCAAAATCTGTACTGCTTTGCTGTCCATAGGGCTCTGCGTCTCGGCGTCCCAGGCCTTCAGCCAGACCACAACCACGACTGTCACCACATCGAGAGGCGCCTTTACTGAATACGTACCCGGTTCACAGACCGTAGTGGTGAGAGGCGAGACGGCGGCAGCAGCTCCGCTACGCTATAGTGTTACTAAACAGACCACGATCGTGGATGAAGCCGGTGCTCCGATAGCACTGGAACGTATTCCGGTGGGCGCGCCTCTCTCGGTTCAGTACACCGGCACCGGCGACCGCCTGGTTGCATCGCGGATCATCGTTCAGAGGCCGGCGGTTACCACCACCACCGCTCCGGTAACGACCACGACCACCGTTCCGGCAACCGCTCCGGTAACGACGCACGAGACTACCACCACTACCACCGTAACTCAGCCCGTTAGTAAAAAGGCGCTGAAGGAAGAGATCGAGCGCAAGAAAGAGGCGCTGGACGAAGCCGCCGACGATATCGACGATTAGTAGTCGTCCTCGCTAAATTAATTTCACCGGAAGCGCACCGCCCGGCCTAACAACGGCCGCGCGCGTGCGCTTCTTTGTGTTTTGCGGTGGGTTTTGGACTGGCGACTTTCCCACCGGCGACCTCCGCCAAACGGCGGCCGGAGAGCGGCCACGCTACTCCCTGCTGCCTAACCGTACCGCTTCCTCAACCAGCCGGCCGGCATTCAGCAGGCTGGCCTCGGAGAGACGCGGGCCGATCAGTTGCAGGCTGGTCATCGGAACCTTTTCATGCTTCACCGGCACGGGCATGGCCAGGGCGGGATTGCCGGCGAAGTTAACCGGCACCGTATTCTGCAGTTGAAGCACTAGTGCTTCTAATAACCCAATGCGAAGATTCAGCAGCGGCAGGTCCGGCGGCGATTTTTGAAGCGTCGGCACTGCGATGAAGTCCACTTTCTCAAACACGCCCGCCAAAGTTCGTCGCCACGCAGCTTGTCGGCCCAACGCTGCCCGATAAGCAGTAGTGTAAGTAACCTGACCGGTTAGGATCACCGCTTTGGTGCGCGCGGTAACGCCCAATGCAAGTTGATACTTGTTGTCACTAATCCAGGCACCAGCGGCAGCGACGGTATTGCCGTCGGCTTTCGCCTGATCCCATTTTTCCGCGATATCATCTCCGAGTTGAACCACCTGAAATCCCGCCTTGGCCAGCGCTTCATCGATCGCTTCATCAATATTCCGATCGGTTCCTTTCAACTTTAGCCGCCCGACGCGAATTTTGTGGCCGCTGGGCCACGCTGCCTTTTCAGCGTTGTATTTTCCGGCGAATCCAGGCTGCAGAAGATCCATCCCTTTCACGGTGTCTTCGATGTTTCTGGCCATCGGCCCCACCGTATCGAGATGTCTCGGCTCGACCGGGTGAATACCTTTAAGCGAAACCAGGCCGAAGGTGGTTTTCAAACCAACGATCCCGCAACAAGCCGCCGGCACCCGGATCGACCCTGCTGTATCCGTGCCAATCGCCACGTCCGCCATTCCGGCGGCTAACGCCACTGCGTTTCCCGATGACGACCCTCCCGGAATCATACGACGTTTCAATGGATTCACCGGTGTTCCGAAATATTCATTGAATCCCGATGGCGCGACCGCGAACTCGGTGAGGTTGGTCTTTCCGACAATCTTCACGTAGTCCCGCCTAACGTTCATCAGACAAGTCGCGTCTTGTTCTGCAGGCTTGTGGGTTTTGTCGAAAATCTCCGAGCCGGCGGTCGTCACCACGCCCTTCATGTCGATGTTGTCCTTAATCGCGACCCGCAGCATTCTTTCATCGGTGTCGCCCGGCCAATGCTTGATAAAAGCGCGGTTGGCCGGCAATTTGTTCAGGCCGACTACTGACGTTGAGCAGCCGGTGAGAAACAACACCAGCGGAATAACCCCGGCCACGAGATCCCTGCCCATCGCGTTCTGAAAAAATTTACATTTCGTGGTCATGACTGCGCCCACTAAACATCGCGGCGCGAATCACGCCACCGGAAAAGCAATCGAAAAAGGAGAGCGGCGTCTCGCCGGTTTGCCAAGCAGTTACGAGTTACGCGGCCAGAGGCGGCACGCACAAGGTTTATAGCGCCAACGGTGCGAATCAATTCCAACCCGCGGCAGCGCCCACGGTAAGCAATCAGATTCCCAAGCGCCGGAGGCGCCATTGATTTCTGTCATAGGCTGCGCTCGATCGAACCTCGCTAACTGAGTCGCGCCTGCAGCGCTCGGCATGAACTCAAAGCTCACCTGCGGCCCTGCCCCCGGGCTGAAATTGAAGCTGCGCCTTCAGCCGCTCGACGAACAATTCCAGATCCAACCTCGGCCTAACGTCAGTCGGTGCCGATCCCTACCTATGATACGCCGACGCTACCTGCAACGGGTCGAACCGGGGCCTTCCATTTCTTTCCCGCACATAAACCCAACCAAAGCGGTCCTTTTTCACATCCACCGGATCCATCAGCAGTTTTCGGTAGCGCGCTTTCCCGGTATACTCAATCAACACCCGGGCTGTTCCATTGAATCCCCACATCTTGAATCCGGTCCCGAAAATACCGCCGTTAGGATACAATTCCTCCAAGCCCGCCATGGCGTGAAAACAACTGATCGCCACATTAGCCTTTCGATAGAGTCGATCATCCGCGCGATACTTGATTTTCCCACTGTCGAGCAGCTTTTTGCGCCTAACGCCCAAATCGAATCCTGGTTTGGCGATTTCATATGGACCCCACATGCACACCGCGTTTTTGGCGTTCACTGCGAGTTTGATGGTATCGGCGAGTGAGAAATTTTTTCCCGGCGAAATCGGACATTTATTTTGGGTCGGGAACAAACGGGCGCCGAATCCATCGAATACACATAAATTCGGATTTTCCATGAAGTCGGCCGGCAACCAGCTGATGGTGAACGCTTCAAACTCCCAACCTTCGTATTCGCGCGTGGGAAGCCCGGGCGTCAGCTTCGCCGGTTTGTTAGTCGCGAACACCCGGATAACCGAAATAAATGAATGGGAAAACTCCGGGCGATTGCGTTTATCTTCGTAGGCAAAAGGGATCATGAAATACCGGTCCCTTTTTAGGGGACCTTTGCCTAACCGGGGCGCAATCTTCGCCTTTATTCGATCAACGATCTGTTGGTAGAGCGGGACGTCGTAGTTCGAAAAATCAATATCCCTTTTGGTGAACAAATCCGCCCGCGCCGCGGCAAAGGGTAAACAAATAATCAAGGCAATGATTCGAAGTAACATACGAATGAAATTACAGGAAAATATTGAACGGGTAGCCCGCAATCTACAACGCGAAATTTTCGGACCCTGGTGGGCAACTTAACCGCGACCGCTCAATTTTCGTGTCACGCTCAATAAGTTTTCTTCGTTAACGGCATGCAAACAACAGGCGAGGCAAAATAGCCGGATAACGATGCGAACGTTACCTAAAGGCATAAACCTGGATCGGAACTAGCGAACCGCAGAGCGTTGCTGGTTTATGATTATCAACGCTTTCGTTAGGGCTTGAGAGAGGCAATAGCTTTTTCGATCTCAGCCATGGTATCCTCGGGATGTTCAACTTCCAGCACGAGAGTGGTATACCGTTCATCGTGCAGATCGATGGCGATCGCCCGGTCTTGATCGTGCACGTCCCAAAACACGTGCTTGCCGATCTGATGAAAGCTCCCGGCCGCAATGATCCCCGGATAGTAAGTGCCCGGAGCGCGAATCCCTTGAACTTTCTCATCCTTTGCCGACCGGACCGCCTTCACGTGTTCCAGTGGAACCTCCAAATGACTTTTTAGCGCCCAGAGCTTGTCCCAGCCTTGTACCTCAATCAGTAGCTTGCCGCCGGATATCGTTACTGTGGTCATAGTTTGATTTCCTTCTTTTACGATGTCATCTGCGCCCAACCAAAATAAGATCGAGTGCGGCTTCTGCTAGGGCAACAGGTTCGTGTTTTATTTTTCGTAGTCCTGTTCGCCGCCGAAGGTTAAATCGCCAGCCAGTAGCTTATGACCGATCCGGCTCCAAACGGCCCGAACAGCGAAATGGGGTCGAACGTGAACATGATCTAACGAGAAGATCAGCTAGCCGCCGCTTTGGAACAAGATTTTGCTTCATCCCGCCCCTTCGGAAAATACGGGGCAGCGAACGCTCGATTACTCGGGCCCGGCCGGTAAAACCTTGCCGAATACCCAGATGAACAAAAGCGTGATCGCCCCGCAAATTGAAACCGAAGCAAAAACGTCGCTTAGCCAATGATCGTTTACCGCTACCCGTGCGATGGCAATAAACATCGGAACAACGACCAGCGGGATGCGCAACTTTGGGAAAAGAAACGCCAGCGGGAAAAATAGAGCCCAGAAGTGGGTGGCGTGCCCGGATGGAAACGATCCGCCGTGCGCAGCGAAGAATTGATCATCCCATCCGCCGCTGGCCAGGACCTCGTACGGACGCAAGCGGTGAAAGACTTCTTTGAGAACGCCGGTTGCAAGTCTGGCGGTGAAATGGGTGCACCCGACGAAGGGGACCATCAACCCTATGTGTCGTCCGGCTTTCCAAGCGAGTAAGGCCAGCCCGATGAGGATCAGCGCCAACCCAAGCGCAAACTTCGAAACCGTTATTCCGAATATAATCTCGAGCGCAGAGGTCCCGGCGACAAAGAATTTTGAATGTTCGCCTCCTAACTGGTGAACAAGTTGAGCGACCGGGCGATCGAGAATGAAAATGCCGGCAATCGAAAGCAGCATCGCCAGTAGGACGGCGAAGAAAATTGACCGTCGATCCATTCGAAATCGTTAGGACGCGTCGCGTCCGGAAATATTGCCCTCATCCCGGCCGATCTCCGGTGTGTCCTTACAAATAGCGCAATGTTGTCCTCTGCGCGATTGGAACAGTCGGGCGGCCGTGAACACACCGGCGGTGATGAATCCCCAGAGTGCCGCGTGGCGGGCCGCGTAACGAAAATCATGACCTTTGGCCACTTGTACCGCGCAGATAATAACAAACGCTCCGACCAGAACAGTCACAAAGCGCTTTATCCAAAACTTGATACCCATGGTGTAGTTTCGCGAGACCAGAATCAGCCATCCATGGCCGGTTGCCAGAGGGAAATTCTCACGCGTGTTGCAAAAGAGTAACAAAACTGAGGTCGGCATCACAACTACTCAGGCGCGGCCACAGCATAAAGCGGTTCCGTGCATACTTGACTGCTTAAAGCAGTCAAGTTCGGGCCGCGAGTTATCGCCTTCGAGTGGTGACGCTTCCGAAGGCGGAGCAAAAACTCCCTATGCTGCGCTCCGGGTCCAAAGTCTGAAGTGGTGACCGGGACAAGCGCCGGTAAAAACACTGTTTCTTTCTGTTGTTGTGCCAATGCGGTGGCGTTGGGACTTTAAATCACGTGTGATTGTGGTGTAATCTGCCGTTGAACCTTTGCCATTTTACTCGCGTGATTCGTACGATTGTTTTCATCCTTGCCTTTGGCGTCTGCATAGATGCGGTTTGGGCGAAAGACGAAAGATCGATCAAAAAATTGCGGGACGCGCTGGTGGCTCTGGCGCCAGACGTGGACCCCCGCGAAGCCGAATTGATCTCAATAACCGCCCACACCGTCTCGCGCAGTCTTGCCCGTGAATATGGCGTGGGCTGGAACGCGGGCTTTCACAATATGCTGATCAACACGGGTCAGCGGGAACGCGGCTATTGCGGTCATTATACGCGCGATATCGGCCAGCGTCTGAAACAGCTAAAACCCAGGACGTTAGTCCTTCATTGGGGCGCTGCTTATGCAAAAACCTCGGCCGAGAACAATGGTCTGGTTGTCACTGCCCGCAATCAGGGTTTCGCGGACGGCATCCTGTTGGATGGCTGGCGTTGTGCCGGACAATTATTCTGGTGTCCAGTCAAACACGACATTGTGTATCGTAGGAATTGGACTCCGTTTGTCCAAAGATCGCCCGACGGGAGAAAGCTGGATAACAGCTCGGCCTGGCAGGAAGACCTGCATTACACCGCTTGGTTGCAGGATTACGAAAACGTTTACAAATGGCAATGGCAACCCCGATGGGCTGGTGGCCGGCGTGCACAAAATCTAACTACAATAGCACCGGCACCACCGCGGTTAGTCCATACCCTGCCCGCCAGGCCTTAACGGTTGCGTGGCCGGGCTGGTTATCGTCAAAAAAGATGATCCGCCGCAAAAATAGTAGGACAAAATAAATGTCCACGTGGACCTTTGTTTTGTCGCCTGGGCACGGAAGTCACAGCATCCGCTCTCGCTCAATAATATTAGTTGGAATCGCTCTCGTAGCTGTTTTCGTCTAACGAGCGGTGGGGCGAACCCTCCCCGATGAACGACGGTCATCGCTGGTCAGCCGGTTCACTTGCGCCGAGTCTTCGTGGAAGATTTGCGGCGCTTGGTCGAGCCCCGATGCTTCCGCGTCGTTTTCTTCTTCTTTTTGGAACCGACGCGCTCCGGCAGCGCCTTGCTTCCGGTCTCGCGGTTCCATTCTTCATACGTAGCGGGCTTGATTTTGCCCTTTACCAGGAGCTCGGCAAACTTTCGCCGCTGCGCTTTGCTCTTGAACGGCATCGTTAACGGCCAATTGAGAATATGATGCCTGCTCCCAGCCGCTTAGCAACGTGCTCTGGTCAGCCATCGCCGGCGCGACGAAGTCCCCTGTATCGCCTGGTTAGGCATGGCGCGCAAACTCGGACACAACGTCCGGACGGGTTAGGACATAAATGGTAAGTCCACCGAGCATGGTGCCGATCGGAAAACCAAGGCAAGAAATGCCGGCAATGGCGAGTGAGGCGCGTCGAGCGCGCCGTCGCGACAATAGAACTGCCAAGCACGTGAAGAGGATGATAAATATGGCGGTGATGAGGGACAGAGTGAGCAGTGGCACCAGCTGAAATTTAGTGACAGGCTCGCCGCTTGCGACCTGCCCGTCGTGAACTCGCAGCAGGACAGATGCGACGACTACGCCGATGATCACCGCATACACGGCATAACCAATCGAGAGAAATCTGATGAGCTTTTTTATAGAGTGTGGTTTACCGCCTAACGATAACATCAGCCACCACTGATCGCGCCAAGGCCTCCTGCTGATAACAGATAACTAATACGCTTAGATCTCAACGGTGCCACCCGCCCGAAAGGATCGCTGCCAACGCGAAGATAATCCCCAGACTCAGCATGATGATGCCGAACCAGTTGAATCCAGAAGATCCGCTCGTCGGAGTCGCACGCAACGTCAGTCTAACGTGACTGTAGACAGCGCCGAGAACGGCGAGGAAACCGACAATGCCGACGAAAACTGCGGAAGTAATGAAGAAATGTGGATGGGTCGAGCGTGTATAATGTTGCTGCTGATCGTTAAGCCAGATCACAAAGTGATCCATCCTCGTGATCACATAAGCGGCCAGGAGCCCAAACAGGCCGAGAAACGCGAGAATGGCTGTGACTCGATGGACGCGCATGAGATCTAACCAGAACAAAATAAAGTTCGGCCGAGGTAGCGGCCGAACTGCGGTGAAAGGTGACTCAAAGCGGCGTACAAAACGTGAAAACGTGGCGAATCGGCCGTTAGCTTCATCGGTTGATTAGATGACGCGCGTCGCATGTAAGAGCGTACACCGTAACACTAGCAATCGCAGCTCAGCGTGACAATGAGGAAAGTTGCCGGAAACATTCCATGAGCTGCGCACAGAGTTGACGCTTAAAGCCGTCAACTCTACAAAGAAACAGCACGAAGTTAGGGCGACAATAAGTGATAGGACTATCAGACACGAGACCCTTGGCCGAGGCGAAGAGCCAAACACGAAGGGGGACTAGCAATCGTAGCCCAGCGTGACAATGAGGAAAGTTACCGACCAACATTCATGACCTGCGAATAGGATTGACGGCTTAAAGCCATCAACCGAATGGCGAGGAGCGAAGGGCGGGTGAACGAACAAAGGTGTCCGGAACTCTTGCCGCCAACTACTTCGCGGGCCGATCCCCAATTCCTAACTTCGATCTACTATCTTCGACGATGCGCAACGCATCGTATACGCCTAAAGGCTGATCCAGTACGGGCTGGTCGGCGTCGTACCATTGTGTTTACATTCCCATTACCGCCATGGCGATTGGGGTCAATCGCCGCTACCACGTCCGGAACGAATATGAAAACAAAGAAACTAATCAGCAGAGCCCGGCAGGTGTCGGATCCGTTTCGAGTTACTAAAGGCAAAAAGTTTCGGCTCAAGAATGTTGATCCCGACGAGACGCTCGAATTCACCAAGGAAGAACACAAATCGAAGGCGAAAGAGGCGCTGGCCGAGGGGGTTTTGGCGCTGGCTGAATTACAGGACAAACTTTACGCCCAGGATAGATGGGCGATGCTGCTGATCTTCCAGGCAATGGATGCCGCCGGCAAAGATAGCGCCATCAAACATGTGATGTCCGGCATTAACCCGCAGGGATGCCAGGTGTTTTCATTTAAATCGCCGTCAGCGGAGGATGTGGAGCACGATTATCTCTGGCGCTGCCTGAAATGTTTGCCTAACCGCGGTAACATCGGCATTTTTAATCGCAGTTATTACGAGGAAGTTCTGGTGGTCAGGGTGCATCCGGAATATTTGGAGAGACAAAGATTGCCGGAGGAACTTGTGAGCAGGAAAATCTGGGATCAGCGGTTCGAAGACATTCGAAATGTCGAACGTTACCTAACGAATAACGGCACGGTTATTTTGAAGTTCTTTCTGCACGTCTCGAAGAAAGAACAAAAGCAGCGATTTCTGGAGCGAATCGACGATCCAACGAAGAATTGGAAGTTCTCGGCCGGCGATGTCGTCGAGCGGGATCATTGGGTTGATTACATGGCTGCGTATGAAGAAATGATCCAGAACACGGCGACCAGTTACGCGCCGTGGTATGTGGTCCCGGCGGATAACAAATGGTTTACCCGCGTGGTGGTGGCGGGGGCCATCATTCAGGCCCTGGCCGGCCTCAAATTGAATTACCCGAAAGTCGATAAGACCAAGCTGAAGGACTTGGCGGTGTCGCGGGCAAAACTGGTGGGGGAAACGTAAGGGTAAGGAGGCAAGGGGACGGCGGACTATGGGACTAGAGGACGCTGGGACTATGGGACTATGGAACGAAGGGAGCGG
>DATFCK010000016.1:0-5433 GCA_035253185.1 Chthoniobacterales bacterium
TCGACACTTCGGAATTGCTGGCGCGGGTGCGCGCTGCGCAGCGCCGGTCATTAACCGAAACCGGTGAGCCGGCTTTCAACTCCGGTCCGTTGTCAGTCGATTTCTCGGCGAGACAAGTCCGGCTTCGGGACAAGGAGATCAAACTAACGCCTACCGAATATTCATTGTTGCGTGTGTTGGTGCAAAATGCGGGGAAAGTCGTTACCCATCGCCAACTTTTACGAACGGTGTGGGGTGAGAAAGCCGAAAGCCAGGCGCAATATCTGCGGGTTTACGTCACCCATCTTCGAAAGAAGCTTGAGCTCGATGAAAATTCTTCGCAGCTGATCAAAACCGAGGTCGGGATCGGATACCGATTGGAGGCCGAGGCGGTCTAGCCGGTGGAGGGACGAGCTCGTCACGTTCCCATGATTTAATGGGCCAGATTGTTTTCGACCGGGCGACTCAATGAGACGAGACAAGCTCGTCCGTCCGCTCGCATATTAATGCTCTTTTAACATCTTCGGGGCTTATTTTAATTACCACGCTCCCATTGCCGCACGACCGTTAGGCATGAAAACAATGGTGGTGGTATTCGTTCCCGCGGCTGGCGCAAAAAGCTTAAGACCGCCGTCGAAAGGTATCTCACAGCGTCCGGCCAGATCCAATAATGCGGCTTCTACCCTCCAGCGCTGGTGCCGGCCGAATGATTCGATGGCGCCCTTCTGGACGTTATTCATTGAGAACCCTCGGCCGGTTCACGATCCACGCTGTGGTTCGGCGCAGTTCGCCGCTAAAGAAATAGGTTAGCTGATTTACGTCTGACTCGGAACCTAACCTGGTATTCCAGCTTCAGTGAGCCGCTGAACCAGCTCATTCAACATCCCGAGGTCCTTATACCATTCCTGGTCGTACACATATTTAACTGTTAGGTCGGGTTGGATCGCCAGCGCGGCGCGGGCGAGATGTTGCGCCCGTTCGATTTCGTTGAGCGCCATGTGCGACGCAATCTGATAGAGCCGTGAGCGGCGCGTTTGAAAAGGCAAAGCGCACAAATGTTCGATCGCCTCCCGATACCGTTTCTGAACGTAAAATGCGATGCCGCGTTCTTCCACGCACCACACCGGGAGATACGGGTCAAGGGCCTCGGCTTCGTCGAGTAACTCGAGCGCCTTTTCCGGTTCGCCCACAAAATTGTGAAAGGCGGCGCTTCGGCCCTTGATGTAGGCATCGTTAGGGCTCAATTCCATTGCTTTCTCGTGATATCGTTTCGACGCTTCGTAGTCGCGTTTATACATCTGAATCGACCCCATGATTCGGTTGGCTTCGGGATCGTTGGGATCGAGCTCCAAGGCGCGGTGCATGATGCGTTCCCCTTCGCTCGAATCGAAATTGGGCAAACCGGAGACGGCGCAGACTTTCATGGCATAGGAGCGACCAAGGTTCGGATCTGCTTCAATGGCGCGGTCAAACCATTTTACCGCTTCCCGAAGATTATCATCGGTGACTCCGCCTAACCGGTGGAATTCCAATCCGCGAAGATGAAATTCGTAGGCCGACATCGACTCGGGTTTTTGCCGCCGGGCCGCGGCGATCTCGGCGTGTTCGAGACGTCCGGTGACCGTGGCCGCCACCTGAGCGACAATTTCGTCCACCGTTTCAAGCAAAGTTTCGAACGGCCGGTCGATACGATTGCTCCACACAATGTGACCATCGGTGGACTCCGCCAGCGACAGATTCATCCGGATGCGCGGCCCGTTCTTTCGCAAACTTCCCGACAGAATGTAGCGAACGCCGAGCGCATTCCCGATGGCGACCGGATCGCGCTGCTGGTCTTGCAGCACCGCGCTGGCGGTTCGCGAGCTGACAAAAAGGCGGCGGAAACGGCCCAGCTCGAGGATTAAATCTTCCGTAACCCCATCGGCGAGGAATTGAACATCTTCTCCCTGGGCCGAGGCGGTGAGGGGGACCACTGCGATGGAGTGCGGTCGTTTCTCGCGATGCGGTGCCGGTTGAGTAGGCGCGGTTTGGAATACCCATCGATCCTGCTCGCCGCGCAATCGGTAGACGGCAACGGGTTCGGAAATGTTTTTGAATTGCTGCGGCCCTAACGGATCGAAGACGAATGGTGAATTGCGGCGGACTTGGTCGAAAAATACTCCGCTGACTTCAATCGCACCCGGCAGGGCTTGAGATTGAATTCGGGCAGCGATGTTTACACCGTCGCCCAGCAGATCGGTATCGGAAACAATGACGTCGGCCAGATGCAATCCAAACCGCATCTGGATATTCCTTTGATCGCTTTGGGCCAGCGCATTTCTCATTTCTACGGCACAGCGAAGGGCATTTGCCGGGCTGGCAAACTCAGCCAGGATTGCATCGCCCATTGTTTTGAATACCTGCCCATCATACTCCTTGACCATCTCCCGGAGCGCGGACATCAAGTCAGCAATTCGAACCGCGGTGGCTTCCTCGTCCGCTTCCATCATCGCGGAGTAGCCGACAACGTCGCCGACGAGAATCGCGGCCAGACGACGTTTGGCGGCGGGAGCGCGTTTCATGGCAGACGATAAGTTGTGTCTAGCAACACGCGCAACCCAACCCCGGGGGGGCCATTTGCGCGCTATTTGCTCTCGACCTTTTCCGGGCCGGGTCCATCATCTCGGGTGGGGCCGGGTCGCCACCATCGCCATGAGTGACGAGGTCGAATCTGACGCTCAGCTCGAAATCGGACATGTCCTGTTCATGGACATTGTCGGATTTTCGAAGCTGCTGGTGGATCAGCAAAGCAGCGCGTCAAAACAGTTGAACGATATCGTTCGCAATACGCCCCAGTTCCGTGCCGCTGAGTCTGCCGGCAAATTGATGCGATTGCCTACCGGCGACGGAATGGTGTTGGTGTTTTTTTCCGGTCCGGAAGCCCCGGCAAAATGCGCGGTGGAAGTCGCGCGGCAGATGAAGGACGCAAGTTTCGGTCTGCGAATGGGCATACACAGCGGGCCGGTGAACAAGGTTTCGGATGTAAACGATCGGTCTAACGTCGCCGGAACCGGAATCAACATTGCGCAGCGGGTGATGGATTGCGGTGACGCCGGCCACATCCTGGTTTCGAAACGGGTGGCGGAAGATCTCGAGCAACACAGCCGGTGGCGGCCGCTGCTGCATGAACTGGGACAATTTGAAGTAAAGCATGGGGTAAGGGTCGACGTCGTTAATCTGTACAGTGATGCGTTTGGTAATCCCACGTTGCCGGCCAGGCTGGCGGAAAAGCAACCGGTTCCGAGACGCCGTTCGGTTTTCTCCCTAACGATTTTAGTTCTGGCTGCGCTGCTCGCTGTCGCCGTGAGCGCCGGCATTTATTATTTCCGAGGCAACAAGCGGCCGGGTTCAGTAGTCGCCACGATTTTTCCCGGCAAAAGCATTGCCGTTCTGCCGTTCAAACCGCTGGTTGCAACCAGCCGCGACGAGATTCTCGAAGCCGGAATGGCGGACACATTGATTTCAAAGCTGAGCAGCAGCCATGAGCTCATCGTGCCGTCGTTGATGGCGGTTCGGAAATATGATGACGAAAAGCATGATTCGATCGCGACCGGAAGAGCGCTCGGAGTCAGCTATGTCCTCGAGGGGAGTGTCCAAAAGTTGGGCGATCGAATTCGTGTCACGGCCCGGTTGATCAACACCGCCGATGGCAAGCCGGTTTGGTCGGGCAAGCCTTTTGACGAAAAGTTTACCGACGTTTTCACGGTTCAGGATTCCATAGCCGAGAAAGTGGCGGCGGCGCTGGCGGTTCCATTAAATGAGGAAGAACGGAAACGCCTAACGAAGCATTACACCGATAATACCGAAGCCTATCAATTGTATCTGCGTGGCCGGTTTCATTGGAACAGATATACCGAAGAGGGTTTCCGGAAGAGCATCGAATTTTTCAAACAGGCGACCGAAAAGGACCCGACTTACGCCCTGGCTTACGCCGGGCTGGCGGACACTTACAGCCTGCTCGGGGACTTATCATACGCGCCACCCCGACAGGTCTTCGAGCTAGCCCGCACTTACGCGGACAAGGCGATCGCGCTGGACGACGCCCTCGGTGAGGCCCACCTCTCGCTGGGTATCGTGAGACTTTTTTATGATTGGGATTTAGTCGGGTCCGAACGGGAACTGCGCCGGGCCAAGGAATTAAGCCCGCACAATCCGCAGGTTTATCACTTCTACGGCCACTATCTGGAGCTGGCTGGCCGGTTCGATGAAGCAATCGTTGAGACCAAGCGAGGCGTGGATATGGACTCAACAAATCTCATTTTAAATAATGAGTATGCCTGGAGCTACTACCTCGCACACCGGTTTGATGAAGCGATTACACTCTACCGAAAGAATCTCGAACTTGATCCCACCTTTTATTTTTCCTCTTACGCACTTGCCCAAAGTTACCAGCAGAAAGGAAAGTTCGAGGAAGCGCGCATTGAATTGAACCGCGTTCGACCTCTTTCTGGTGACTGGTCGTGGATCGTTGCCGAGCTCGGCTGCGTTGAAGCAGCCACCGGCAAAACCGCTGAAGCGGAAAAAATCCTTAACGAGTTAATAGCTCGAACGGGGCGGGAATACATCGATCCAGTCCTCATTGCCTATATCTACATGGCGCTCGGAGATAAAGACCAGGCGTTCATGTGGCTGGAGAAAGGTTTTCAGGACAAGGCCGGCGATATGCCGTGGCTGAAAATCGAGCCCAAGGTCGATCCGTTGCGCGGCGACCCGCGGTTTGCCGATCTTCTGCGACGGATGGGACTTGATTAAGGTTTCCGGCGCGGATCGGTTGGCGGCGCGGTGTCGGGCAGCATCCGACGTGCGGTTGTTAGGCGGCGCTTGACACGGATCAAGCGGTTAGTCACAGTCGACCGGCGGATCGGAGGTGAAAGATCATTCACTGTAATTGCATCGCTCGTTCTGGCTCGGCGATATTGACACTGTGGATAATGATGCTCGCGTTTGGTGCGCGGCCGTTGTCAGGTCAGGGGTGAGTGCCGGCCCGGCTGTTGGCGCCCAGTTTGGGTGCCGTCAATGCTTGCTCGGTGCCGTTGGAGGAATCTCCCTATCTTCAGCCTAACCATTGGAGTGCGTCGCTTTCCTACCGCTGGTTGCATTCTTTCCGGGAGTTTCATGGCGATACCGAATTGCCCTATCCGACCGATCCGGCGTTGTATGCCAACACCCATGTCTATGGGTTCGATCTCAGCGTCACCTATCAGGCGACACCGCGATTGAGTCTAACCCTCGAATTACCGGCGCAGGTTGGCGATCGCACCAGTTACTACGAACATGATTTTGTTCACAAATTTACCACCCGGGCCAGCGGAATCGGGGATCTACGGTTGCTGGCCAGTTCGTGGTTGCTTGATCCGCGGAAACATTACCAAGGCAACGTATTGTTAGGCTTGGGAGTAAAGTTTCCGACTGGTC
>DATFCK010000017.1:0-3441 GCA_035253185.1 Chthoniobacterales bacterium
GATATAATCTGCCAGGCAATGGTTCCGTTGTCCGACCGGTTTTTTCATTTGTTGCCGCAGAAAATGAAACGTGCCTAGCGAGTTCGAGCGCTGTTCGTCGGCCAAGAGTTCCACGTCATCTCCGGCGGCAACTGCGGGCCAGAAGGCGAACACACCTCGTGCTGTTAGCAGTTTTTCATCCCTGATTCGAGTGAGAAGCTTTTGCGCGTCATCGAACAGTTCTTTCGCTTGTTTGCCTACGGTCGGGTCATTGAAAATTTCGGGATAACGACCACGCAACTCCCAGGTGTGAAAAAACGGCGACCAATCGATGAAATTAATCAGCGTTTGGAGGGTGACCTCGGCCGTTGCATCGTTGCTGGAATATGAGCGGACACCGATGAATTGCGGTTTAGGCGGCGCGTAAGCCGACCAATCGATCGGGGTCCGGTTGGCCCGCGCCTGTTCGATGGTCAGGAATTTTTTGTCGCGCGTTTTGGCCGCGTGTTGATCTCGAAGCGCGGCGTATTCAGCTCGGGTCTTGGCATCGAACGCTTTTCGTTGATCGTCATTTAATAGTGAGCTAACGACTCCAACCGCGCGCGACGCATCCAGCACGTGCACCGTGCTAGACCCATAATGCGGCGCGATTTTTACCGCGGTGTGGGCGCGGCTGGTGGTAGCGCCCCCGATCAGCAGGGGAAGAGTGAATCCTTCCCGCTCCATTTCCTGAGCGACATGCACCATCTCGTCGAGCGATGGTGTGATCAGTCCGCTTAATCCAATCACGTCGGCCTGCTTTTGCCGCGCCGTGTTCAAAATGGTGGCGGTCGGAACCATCACCCCAAGGTCGATGACTTCGTAGTTGTTACATTGCAAGACGACCCCCACGATATTCTTGCCGATGTCATGAACGTCGCCTTTCACCGTGGCCATGACGATCCGTCCTTGCGGTTTGGCGCCGGCCATTTTCTCCGCTTCCATAAACGGCATCAGATAGGCGACCGCTTTTTTCATTACCCGCGCGCTCTTCACCACTTGCGGCAAAAACATTTTTCCGGCTCCGAACAGGTCGCCAACTACGCTCATCCCCGCCATCAGCGGTCCTTCGATCACTTGCAGCGGTCGCGCGCATTTTTGCCGGGCTTCTTCGGTATCAGCGTCGATGAAATCGGTAATCCCGTGCACCAGGGCGTGTTTCAAACGTTCTTCGACCGGTTGCGATCGCCAGGCATCGTCCTTGACCTTTACTTTTCCCTTGGCCTGGACTCGTTCGGCTAATTCAATGAGTCGCTCGGTGGCGTCAGCGCGACGATTGAGCAACACATCTTCAACCCGTTCGCGAAGTTCCGGCTCGATATCTTCGTACACCGCGAGTTGTCCGGCGTTCACGATGGCCATGTCGAGACCGGCGCGGATGGCGTGAAACAGAAATGCGGCGTGCATGGCTTCACGCACCGTGTTGTTGCCACGGAACGAAAAGGAAATGTTGCTGACCCCGCCGCTGACCCGCGCACCAGCAAGGTTCGCCTTGATCCACCGAGTGGCTTCGATGAAATCGACCGCGTAATTGCGATGCTCCTCCAAACCGGTCGCCACCGTAAGAATATTGGGATCGAAAATGATGTCGTTAGGCGGTAAACCCACCTTTTCGGTGAGAAGCTTGTAAGCGCGCTGGCAAATCTCGATCCGGCGGGCAAAATTGTCCGCCTGGCCGGATTCGTCGAATGCCATGACAATTACCGCCGCGCCATAACGACGAATCTTTTTCGCCTGTTCGAGGAATTCGGCTTCGCCGTTTTTCAAGCTAATCGAATTGACGACGCCTTTGCCTTGCAGGCATTTCAATCCCGCTTCAATCACGCTCCATTTCGAGCTGTCGATCATGATCGGCACCCGCGCGATTTCGGGTTCGCTTCCAATCAGATGCAGAAATCTTGTCATGGCCGCTTCCGAATCGATCATTCCCTCGTCCATGTTGACGTCCAGGATGTTGGCGCCGCCCGCGACCTGCTGACGGGCCACCGCCAGCGCGCCGTCGAAGTCTCCACCCAGAATCAGTTTCGAAAATTTTGGGGAGCCGGTGATATTCGTGCGCTCGCCAATGATCACAAATCCCATGTCGGGCGTGATGTTGAGCGGTTCGAGACCGGAAAGCCGCAGGGTCAAATTTTCGGACATTGAAAGAATCTTAGCCGACCGAGACGAGTGCCTCGGATGTCGTGGCCGGCACCGAAGTAGTCGTCGCTCCGTCCAATCGGCGCGGCGGCAGATCACGCACTGCTATTCCGATTTCCCGGATGTGATCGGGCGTCGTCCCGCAGCACCCGCCGACTATGTTCAACCAGCCGTTGGCTGCCCACTTTTGCAGCTTGGGCGCGAAACTTTGCGGCGTTTCGGGGAAACCGGTTTCCGACAGCGGATCTGGCAACCCCGCGTTTGGATACGCGCTGGCGTAATATGGTGAGATTCGGGACAATTCCTCGATGTAAGGCTCCATTTCGTCGGGCCCAAGCGCGCAATTCAATCCTACGATCAACGGATTGGCATGCCGGATCGAGGTCAGGAACGCTTCGACCGTTTGGCCGCTAAGAGTGCGTCCGGAACGGTCCGTCACCGTTCCCGAGACTAACAACGGTAATTCGCGGCCGGCTTTTTCAAAAGAGTCGGCGATGGCAAATAAGGCCGCCTTCGCATTCAGGGTGTCGAACACGGTTTCGACAAACAGCAGATCGACTCCGCCTTCGACCAACGCGCTGACCTGATCGAAATATGTTTGTCGCAGCTGATCAAAATTTACCGAGCGAAAACCGGGATCGTTAACGTCGGGAGAAATGGAACCGGCCACAGGCAAGGGACCAAGCGCTCCGGCGACAAAGCGCGGTGCGTTAGTGTCGTTAGCCACTCGATCCGCCGCTTCCCGGGCGATCCGGGCGGCGGAAAGGTTGATTTCATGAACCAGCGCCCGGTACTCGGCGTCCTCGACGAGTCGCTGAAAAAATTCCTGGTCCTTGCGCCCGCCTGATGGTTCGCCGCCATACAGAAAGTCGTGTAGTCCGATTGTTGTACCACTGAAGGTGTTGGTCTCGACAATATCGGCGCCGGCCAGCAGATATTCCCGGTGAATCTGGGCGATCACTTCGGGTTGAGTTAACTGCAACAGCTCGAGACAGCCTTTCAGGTCTTTGCCTTTCCAGTCGGCAAAGCGTTTTCCGCGATAGTCCTGTTCCGAAAGTTTCCGGCGCTGGATCATGGTCCCCATGGCGCCGTCCAGGATGACGATACGATGGCGGAGCAGGGCCTCGATCGGGTGAAGTGCAGGGGTCATAGAAGGTGCGGGAATAAACGTTAGAGGGCCGGTCAGTTCAAGTAACAAATCTACGCATCATGATACGTCGATACGTTGTTTGTGACAAGAGGGGTGTGTTTGGATGGGCGGTAGCGGCGATTGACCCCAATCGC
>DATFCK010000018.1:0-3786 GCA_035253185.1 Chthoniobacterales bacterium
GCGAGACACAGCAGCGCGACTCGACAGAAAAGGATAAATGTTTTTATTTTAGTGCTCCGACGGCGGGTTTGGGCATGACGTTAAGAAAGAAGAACGGTACACCGGCACCCGCAGCGGGCCGGAGGACATTGAACAGACAATTACGGACGTCGTCCGATTTCGTTAGCGACGCGGGTCAGCTGCCGTTTGCGCCACCGCCGCTGAATCGGCGCCAGGATAATCAGCGAGCAAAATACCCAGCCGCTCCAGTCGATCCATTTGACCGGTAACGTCAGCGCCAACACCAGCGAAATCAGTCCTACTCCAATCGGCAAACTCCAGCCTGAGAGTTCGCCTCGTGTAATCCATCGTTCTCGCTCGTTCAGACGAAGCGCATCCCTTAACCGCCAGGCGTGCAAATTCAGAAAAAGTACCGCCAACGAAATCAACGCAACTCCTGATGCATAAATCGCGAAAAAGGCGCGTGCTTCGACCGCGGTGCGGATGCCGATCGGCTGACCCACCCGGTGGCTCAGATGGTAAAACATTCCTCCAAACAAAAGTTTCAATGGGTAAACGTAGATGAGGATCATCGCCAGCATTGCCCAACTGACCAGAATCGACGTCGTATCTTCCAACCCGTAGCGACGGCTCCAAATCCAGTGACCGCGCCAGAACAAACCGAGCGTTGCGATACTGACAATGAAAGCAGGCACGTTCCGGAACGCGCTCACCAGCGCATCGAAATCGCGAGGCACTTCGCCCGGCGA
Organism: Chthoniobacterales bacterium; assembly: GCA_035253185.1. Lineage (GTDB taxonomy): Bacteria > Verrucomicrobiota > Verrucomicrobiia > Chthoniobacterales > UBA10450 > DATFCK01. The sequence continues at coordinate 750 of DATFCK010000018.1, forward strand.
TATGACCAGCATGGTGATGGCAAAAGCGAACGCGGCATCAATGAAGGTTTCGAGCCGGGTCATTTCCAATCCGCGCAAACGAAAACCATTCAGGCGAGGCAGCGAATCCAGGTCTGCGGGCATTGTAGAAGCGATTTCTGCCTCTCGTCCGGTCATGGTCCGCCAAGTGAACCAAAAATTGAGGGGAGGCGCGAGCTTAACTACTTCTTCCGTTGTATTCGTGTAACGATTTTAGCGGTTTAACTTTTGGCCGCTTCCTGTCATTCTCCGCCTCAGATCGGCCACCCACCGCAGAAGGAGACAACAATATGACCATGCGAATCTTTATTGCCGGCATTATCGGCGGCATCGTGATGTTTATCTGGAACTTCATTTCTCATGACATGCTGCCTATCGGCCATGTCGGAGTCAGCCGGATGGCTAACGAAACCCAGGTAATCGACGCCTTGAAAACCAATTTAAGCAATGACTACAAAGCCTTGTACTTTTTTCCCTGGATCGACCCCAAAGCCAGTGCCGACGCGAAGAAAGAAGCGATGGAAAAAATCGGTACCAGTCCATCCGGCATGCTGGTGTATCACCCTTCACGACCGCTGAGTTTTCCGCGATTGATTTTAATCGAGTTGGGGAAGGACGTTTTCGTAGCGATCCTCGCACTGTTCCTTCTTTCATCGACTCGTCTTCTCACCGCCGGCAGCCGCATCCTGTTCGTGACCATTGTGGGGGTTATCGCCGCCATCTCTACCAACATTTCTTATTGGAACTGGCTCGGCTTTCCTAAAAGCTACACTTTCGCTCACGTGTTCATGGATACCGTCGGCTATCTCCTGGTCGGAATCGTGGGCGCACTGGTTTTACGCAATCGCGATCCGGTCGCCGCCGCCCGCTAATCTGTTTCCCGAGATCCTGATCTCGTCTCTCGTTCATTCACCCGCGTGCGGTCGACGGTCCGCAGAACCGTTACGCGGTTAGACGCATGCCGATGCACGGATAACCCGAAATCTTTCCGGTTTCGACGCCCGGCTGTGTCGAGAATAGCCGGCGAAGTCTTTCGGTGATTGAGAAGACCAATTGAATCGCGCCTTCAGGCTCCCCCAAAACAACTTCAATACCTGGGGCGTTGCCCCAGGTTACCAGTTGAATCGCGCCCTTGGCGCTAACCACGTACCTGTTTAAGTATGTGTTTAGCGCCAAAGGCGCTTGTTCAATTCAAGCGCTGGGGTAACGCCCCAGGTTATCATCGGTTCACGGACGTCAGCGCTGTAAGCGCGATTCAACGGGCCTGATGCCTTCCACTCCCGTTCTTTGTTCTTTTTAAATCGACGCCCCTCCTTTTTAATTCCGGCCGACTTGGAACCACAGCACGCAATCGAAGAACTGAAGATAATTTCCGACTTCATGCGGACGTATCTGATTTTGCGTCTCTACCGGCTGACCCTGCTGTTCGGTACCTGCGGCGCCATCATTACCGCGATCGCCTCGGATAGCGTCCGGAATAGAGGATTCGCTGTAATCCTGATGTTAAAAATCGCCGCGGTTGTCATCAGTGCCGCATTTACGGTTATGGATTTCACGGCGGCCGGTCATTGGATCCGGTTGCGCAAACGGGCTAACGAGCTGGCTCCGGTCATCGGATATCACCAGTTTCCAACACCCTCGAGATGGAGTCCATTCACCGCCAGCGGCGCCAGCAATTACCTGCATGTGGCCATTCTCGTGCTTTGGGTAGCGAGCCTTTTCCTAACACCTCAGTAGCTAGCTACCGCGCCGGTTAGACGGGCGGCGCCTTACGCACGACCACGCTAGGGCCGAACCAACCGCCTGATTGTCGCCACGACCGGCCCACCATGTGCTTACCAGCCAGACACATCCGATGGCTACCAACCCGTACACCGAGGATCGACTGCATCGACCGCTGGAATGGCCTCTGCGCATTGTGGCGGTTATATTGTCGTTTATCTCCGGAACGGTCATCTATTCAGAGATCCAACTACCCGACCGGAAATGGATGCTGATCCTGGCAGCCACCTTGTTTGGCCTCTGGTTTGGCTATCTTGGTGTCATGGGACGCCGGCCCGAATTTCGAAAATTTCGGCAGCCACAGATTACTCGCTAACGGACGGGATCCGTTTACGCCTCGACCCTAACTAAATCGGCGGAATGACGCCGACCCGATAAAAACGCAATGTGCGACAGCCATCCGGTGACTCGATGAACTCGCTCGGGCCAGTGGTTGGTGGTGCTTGATCTGCCGCTCCTGCCCCTAACCAGGTCGAATCGACAAGATCATTTTTGTATTCGAGCCGGTAAACTTTGTTGGCCACGGCCAAAAACCTAACGACTATTGCCTCGTCATTCACCGCCATATTTTCGACGCGCAAATTACTTTTAGGATCGGTAACAGACGTGCCGGCAGCCTGCTCGGCCGCGTTTAGCATTCCGTCGCCGTCCAGATCGCCTTGTTGGGCGAGCGCGCCGACGGTTACCCTGGCGGCGGTGGGCCATGCCGCCACCGGACCGATCGCGCGAACAGTGACTGCATTTATCGGCACGTCGGATACGATTCCGATAAACGTGGGGCCCGAGACTTCCTGGTTAATCAACAGCCCCGAATCGGTTTCGATCTCGAGATCGGTTGTTTGCGGAAAACCGTCGTATTGCGTGCCCCAAAATTCGCCCGCGAAAGCGAACGTGGCCGCGCCGGTAAATTGAAATACCAGGTCGTCAGTGTGCGCGCTGGTCGAAACCGCTTGATAAAGTGAATAGAGAAACTGGTTGCCCAAGCCTGAAGCCGAAACGGTCCAGCTCCAGCCATTCTGGTCTGGCGATTCCCATTCGGTCTGATGTCCGTCCAACGGCTCTCCGATTGTCCAATCTTCGAACTGCTCTTCATAAAAGCCGGGCTGAAGTTGTTCGAGAAACCGCGATCGTTCGGTAAAGAAATTTTGCGCCAGGCTTGGCAGGGTCGCGAGCAAGCTGACCACCGCAAAAATAGCCCCGCAGCGTCTTGCCATCAATCACCAGTGTAGGGAGTTTC
>DATFCK010000019.1:0-4299 GCA_035253185.1 Chthoniobacterales bacterium
CAGGCATGGAGCAATTTGTTTAAACCGCTGACAAAAGAAAGCGGGATCGATCTTCTCCCAGCATACCGCAAGCCGAGCACGGACTGTAACTACAGCCGGCAACCTGGAGATCATCGTGGCTCCTTGAGACAACCCGCTGCAAATTGCTAATTCAATCCCATCAACTCGCGGACATACTTCACCGGTGGGCTGCCGAATGACAAGACGGTGTCGTTATACTTGCGCTGATCGAACGATTCGCCGGCTTTCGCTTTGGCGCGGTCGCGCAGCTCGAGATGTTCGGTGGCGCCCACGAAATAGGTCGAAAGCTGCGCGGAAGTCAGGCGCGCCCGTCTCCATTTGGGGGTGGCCTCACCATCCTCCTGGAACGCTTCTTTCATCATCAGATCCTTCGCTTCTTTCTCCGTCATTTTTCCGGCGTGAATGCTCTGATCCAAAATGGCGTTGGCAATGGCGCGCAGTCGCATCTTGAGTTGCTGCATCTTCACTTCGGGACCGCCGTAACCGGCTTCGGCCATCAGTTGTTCAGTGTAAACTGCCCAACCTTCGATAAACGGTCCGCTTTGAAACACCGACCGGATCAAGGTAGGCGCCTTGAATTCGTTCGAATGCGCCTGCTGCAGGTAATGGCCCGGCATCGCCTCGTGCACGGTGAGATCGCGCAACATGTAATCATTATACTCGCGGAAGAAAGACTCTTTGCGTTCCTTCGGCCAATCTTTGGGAGTCGGAGAAATTGCGTAAAATGTCTTGCCGGTCTTCTCCAGCGGGCCAACCGAATCGCAATAAGCAATCGCGACCCCGCGCTTGAACTCGGGCATAACGATGAGATCGAGCGGCTTTTCCGGCACCCGCACCAGATTGTGTTGCTTTACAAAATCGGTTGCTTCGGCAAGAACTTTACGGGCGTCGTCCACGACTGTGTCGTCGTTAGGATGGTCCTGGGCCAGCTTGGCCAGAACTTCGGTGATTACTTTCTTCCGATTATCCACCACCGATTTCGGAGCCTTCGGAAAATATTTTTGATGGAGCGGGAGCGCCGTTTCGTACATCGCATTTTGCGTTTGTTTCAGATCGGCCTGGGCGCGCTTCATGATTTCTTCCATCGACAGGTCGGACGCGAGCGCGAACCGAAGTTTCTTGCGGAACTTGTCCGCGCCTAACCGGAAGTCGCCGTCCGACCTGGGTAAAAGATCTTTTTGCAGCCAGGTCTTATACTCGGCCAGCGCTTCAGCGGTTTGCTGCTGAATGGGTTCCAACTCTTTCTTGAGCGCCGGAGCCTGGTCGAGCAACGGCGTCAGTCCTTCGCGCACCAGGGCCACCGCGCCCTCGGTTTGTTCGATGGCGGTTTCGGTGTGAACTTTGGGCGAATGCTGGAGATTTTGTTTCGCCTGTTTGATGACGACCGGAATCGCTTCCATTCGCTGGCGGAGGCTGGCAATGCGTTTTTCAGCGGTATCGAAATCGCGCGCCACCAAAAGATACAGGCTGTTGGCCAGGCTCTCGTTGTAGACCAGCGGATTCCAGTCCGGCTCCTTTAGTTCCTCCAGCTGAAAAATTTCGTCTTCAACGTTTTCGCGAAGGATTCGAACATCAACCTGGTTAGGCCCGGTCAGTTGCGAAAAATCCTCGAACTGCTTCAGCGCGTCTCGAAACTGCCGGGCCCGAATCAGCTGCCGCTGGCGCGATTCGGCCGAATAATCGGTTAATTGCTCGTCGAACCGATGGTCTCCTAACGATGTCGCCGTTTCGGGATGGGCCGCCAAATAGCCTTCTATGTAATCGCGCGCGATCTTTTCGAATTCGTCATCTTTAGGCCCGGCCTGGACCTGAATGGCCATCGCGGTTAGGCATAATCCTACTGTCACTACGATTCGTCTCATATAGTTGTTAGGGCTCCGGCTGCGCGGCAAAGCCAATTTTCGGTTCGGCTTCTCCGGCGACTTCAGTTTGATCCTGTAAGTAAGTTTTGCCTTTATAGAACGGCGTCACGATCGCAAATAGCACCGCCGTGCCGAGCATCACCCAGACAAAAAACATGAAGTAACTCGCCCCATGCAACTTGACGCTACCGTCAGGGTTTTGAATCACAAAGTTCACCACCGCGGTAAACCCGTTTCCGAGCGAGATCGCGATCAGATAGGTGCACATGATGAGTGACTTCAGCTTCACCGGCCCCTGGGTGTAGGAGAATTCAAGATGCGTAGGCGACACCAGCGTCTCGCCCGCAGTGAGGACAACGAAAGCCCAGACCTGCCAAATAATACTGGGCCGTCCGCCGGCATCGATCCACGTCTGAATCAGAGCGATGATCATAAATGAACCGGCGGTGACGAACAATCCCGCGCCCATTTTCCGCAATGGAGTTAACCGCACGAACTTCTCAACGAACGGATAAACCCAGTAGGAAAATAGCGGCAGCATAATCAGAATGAAGATCGGATTTACCGTCTGAATCTGGGACGACAACCACTCTATCCCGAAAAGGCGCCGATCCATTTTTTCCGCTTGCAGGATCCAGGACGAAAAGTTCTGCTGCCAAAGGGCCCAGAAGATCATCACAAACGGCACCGGCATCAGGACATTGAGTATGATTTTGCCCGTTTCCTTGTTGAAGATCTCCCGCGCATAATTCCGCAATCCCACCGGCGGGATATGCACAAACTTTTTTCGGCCCATCCAAAACATGATGGTGGCCAGGGCCATGAAGATTCCCGGGAGACCGAAGGCCACGTCCGGGCTGTGCAGACGCGGACTTTCCAGGAAACTTACCACCGACGGGGGCAGCTTAGCGATCGCCCCATCAGGCGCCGCTTGGTATGGCTCCAATAACCACGGAATCAAGAGCGTTGAAATGAACGAGCCGGCGTTAATCGAAAAATAGAACCAATTGAAGACGCGCGTTAATAAATGCTTGTTAGACTCGCCAAATTGATCCCCGACGTTTGTCGAAACACACGGCTTGATGCCTCCGGCGCCAAACGCGATCAGTAATAAACCTATTGCCAGCAGGTAGCGGGGTTCGATTACCGACGCGACCGGGGATCCCATCAACGCCAGCGTGGCGTGCCCGAGGCAGTAGACGATGGAAATCCAAAAGACGACCCAGAACTTGCCGAAAAGCGCATCGGCAAGAACGGCGCCGATAATCGGCAGGAAATACAGCGAGAAAACGAATGTGTGATACCAGGCGTCTGCTCTTTCGGCCGACATGAGGCTCAAGTTGCCCATGCTGTCGGTCAGATACTTGGTCATGAAGATGACCAGGATGGAATTCATCCCGTAGTAAGAGAACCGCTCCGCCGCCTCGTTGCCGATGATGTAGGGCACACCGGGCGGCATCCCGGTTATCTTTGGCGGAGAAGTGAGATACGCTTGCTTCGCCATAACCGGCGGCTGGCCTAACGCGGCTTGGTCGGAAAAAATTCCGCCGGAGTGGGCTTGGCGGCCGGACTCGGTGATCCTGCCGGCGTGTCCTCAACCGTGGTCGCGTCTGAATGAGTCGGCGCGTGAATCTTGTCGCGTTGCACTTCCGGATATTCTCCGGGTTTATGCTGGTCACACGAACAGGCCAGAATCGTGGCGACGATGAAAATTCCGATGCGTTTCCCGAGCGACAAGCCCATAGGCGGAGGGCACAGTAAGGGGCAACTCGCCCTCGGTGCAAGGCGGAAAATCGGCGGCAGGACAAAGCGAACGCCGAACGCTTCAACGCCGAACATCGAACGCCGAATGAGCAGAAGTCGCGCGGGGTCGTTTATCATTCCTTCGCCGTTCGTCATTCGTGCCTGTCATTCCGCGGAGCGGCGGATTCGGCATTCGTGTTTCGTCATTGGTCCCGCCGGCGCGCACAAACAATCCGGATTCTAAAAATAATAACTGCGTTGAACTACACCGCTCTCGCGCTACTATTCAGGCGCGGTGGGCCGCACCAAAACGAATAACGCCTGGAACGAAGTCTTCGCCCTCATATTGCTCGGCGTCGGCACCATTCTCTTCCTCGCCCTAATCTCTTACACGCCACGCGATGTGCCGTCGTGGGTTTGGTTTAGTCAGGTTTCATCGCCCAACCGGCCGGCCCAAAATTTTATCGGACCATTCGGAGCGATCCTGGCCGGGTTCTGCTATCTATTAATGGGGGCAGCATCGTACCTATTGGCCGCGGTTCTCCTCGGCTTCGGCGGGGCCAAACTTTTTCATCCCAGCCTGCGAGTCAGTTCCCGCATCATTTGGATCGCGCTGCTGATCATCTCCGGAGCTTGTTTGCTCCAGCTTCAAACGCGTCATCTGATCGGCTGG
>DATFCK010000020.1:0-9133 GCA_035253185.1 Chthoniobacterales bacterium
CGTCGCGCCGCCTTCATTTACGATAAAATTGCCGTGTACGTCCGAAACCCGCGCCTTACCGACGTGCGCATTCTTTAATCCAAGCTCATCCACCAGTTTCCCGGCCGGACCGGAATCCGGATTTTTGAAGATGCAGCCCGCGCTTTTGGCGATCGGTTGTGTCGTGCGACGTTTTTCCTGCGACGCCTCCAGTTTCCTAACGATCTGGTCTGCAGTCGATGGGTAAGCGCGAAAAACCGCCGACACCGCGTAATTTTTTTCAAGATCGGAGACACGGCGGTATCGGACATCAAGGTCCGAAGGCGTCTTTACATGCACATCGCCTTCCCGATCGAGATAGCGGACGCGGACCACATGTTCGAACAGCTGGGATCCCATTGCGCCGGCATTCATTCTCAAACTGCCGCCTACCGACCCGGGAATACCTTCCATCCATTCCAAACCGCCGAGTCCAGCCGCTTTGGCCGCGTAGGTTACGTCCTTGAGTCTCGCGCCCACGCCGGCCGTGATTTCGGAGCCTTCGACTGTGACTCGATCAAACTCACCGCCGGAAGGATGAACCACCACACCGCGAATACCGCCATCGCGCACCAGCAAATTTGAGCCGCGGCCGATCACAAACAGCGGCTGGTTTTCGCGACGGCAAAACCGGATCAGCTCGGCAAAGGCGCGTTCATCCCGCGGCTCGATCCAGAACTGAGCCGGTCCGCCAACCCGAAGGGTGGTGTGTTTTGCCAGCGGTTCGTACAGCCTAACATCTCCATTTTCACCGACGATGGCCTTCAATTTCTCGGCAATCACCAGGTCGGCGGCAAGGATCGACAGCTGCTCATGAATATTTCCGGCGCCGAGACTTAACACCAGATCGCCGGGATCAAGCATGTTCCCGATTTCACAGTGAAGCAGTTCCAGCCGGGGCTGATAACTCGCGCCCGAATGTCCGTGATGTTGCAATTCTTCCACCAGCGTCATTCCGGTAATTCCAGGAATGGGCGCTTCGCTGGCCGGATAAACATCGGTAATCACCACTTGGTCGGCATCATCGAAAGCCGCGCCGAATTCCTTGCGCAGTGCCTTCGTCCGGCTGAACCGATGCGGCTGAAACATGGTGAGCACGCGTTTACGTCCGGTGGATTTGGCGGTGCGAAGTGTCGCGCTGATTTCGGTCGGATGATGGGCGTAATCGTCCACCAGCAAAAACCGGTCGCTCGAATACTTGATCTCGAACCGGCGGCGGGCGTGTTCGAACCGGCGTAACGAGGATGCAATTTTGTCGAACGGAATTCCAAGCTCAGTCGCCAGCGCGATAACCCCAATCGCATTATGCACGTTATGCCGGCCCGGAACATTCAACACCGCTTCGCCTAACTGAGTATCTCCTCGATAAACACAAAACACCGACGCGAAATTTTGCAGCTCGATATCCGCACCGCGGTAATCGGCCGAGTTGGAAAAACCGTACGACACCGACTTTGACGCCGAACGGCAGACCCGCGAGGCGTTCCTGTCGTCAGCATTGTAAAAAACGGTTCCGCTGGTCTGCTCGATCAACGTCTCGAACACTTTTTCGATCGCGTTCAGATCGGCATAAAAATCGAGGTGTTCCTCCTCGATGTTTAAAATCAGGCTGTGTTCGGGCGAAAAACATTGCAGCGTGCCGTCGCTTTCGTCGCCTTCGGCCACAAAATATTCGCCCCGCGAATTCCAATACGCATTGCTACCAAGGATTGGAATCTCGGCGCCGATGTAATGAGACGGCTGCAGGCCACCCTCCCGCAGAACGTGCGCGATCATTGCCGAGGTTGTGGTCTTGCCATGCATTCCCGCGACTACGATGCCCCGCTTGCTTTGCATGATTGCAGCCAGCGCTTCGGCGCGTCGCAACGTTTGCACACCGGTTTCCCGGGCTCTGGCCAGGATCGGATTATCCGCTTTAATGGCCGACGAATAGATAACAAGCTCCACCCCATCCACATCTTCGGCCCGGTGTTGACCGCAAAATGTTAGGCCGAGCCGTCCCAGCCGTGCCGTCTCCTGAGTGCTCGCCTTGTCCGAACCGCTGACCTGATGGCCGAGCTCCAATAACAGTGCCGCCAGGCCACTCATTCCGCTCCCGGCCACACCGATAAGATGGACGCGATGCCGCTCCCGGGTCAGGAAATTGCAGATCTGGAGCTCAGGCGCCTTTGTCATGTGCACTGTATTTCTCCATGGTCGCGGCAACTGCTTCCGCGGCATTATTCGGCGCCAATCGACCCGAAATTTCGGACATTCGCTTCAGTTTTTGCGGGTTGTTGATCAGCTCGTTGATGTGTCGCCCCAGGACGTCCCCTGATATATCGGATTCTTTCACCAGCAACGCGGCGCCGGCGCGGACGAATATCTCGGCGTTCCGCGTTTGATGGTCGTCGGCTGCGTAGGGAAACGGAATGAGGATGCCGGGCAGCCGGAAAGCGGCGAATTCGGACAAACTGGCCGCGCCCGAACGTGCGATCACAAAATCGGCGGCGCTGTAAACTTCCTCCATCCGATGATGAAAAGCAGCCACGTAAGCCGGAATGTTTTCCCGGCGATAGTTATCGGCCATCAACTGCTCTTCGCGTTTTCCGGCGAGATGGATGAGCTGCAATGGAAGGTTCTTCAGGACTGGCAGTGCCTTGATCATTGCCTGATTGATCCCGGTTGCCCCCTGGCTTCCGCCCATTACCAGAACAGTCGTTAGGTCTTGCCGCAGCCCCAGTTTTTGCCTGGCCGCCGTTCGATCCAGTGGCTTCAAATCGGACCGGATCGGCGTCCCGGTTACTTCCGTCCGCACTCTCGGGAAAAATGGCGCACATTCCTTGAAACCTAACAACACCGCGCGAACGAAACGCGCCGTCATCTTGTTGGCTTTTCCGGGGATGGCGTTTGATTCGTGGATAAACGTGGCCACGCCGCGCATCCGTCCGGCCAGCACCGGCGCGGTCGAAGTAAAGCCGCCCATTCCCAAAACCACGTGGGGCGGAAATTTTCGATAAATCGAACGGCACAGCGCCAGGCTTTGATTGAACCGGCGAATGAATCCGAGAATGGCGGGCGAGTACAACGACGGCAGGCCGATTGTCGGCAGTTTCTCGAACCGAAACTGTTGCCGGCCGGAAAGGGCCAGGGCGTCGATTTCTTTTTCCGACACGAACAACATTACTTCGTGACCGCGGGCGCGCAGTGCCTCGGCCACAGCCACGCCGGGAAAAAGGTGCCCGCCGGTTCCACCGCATGCGATCACAGCGTTCACGAAAAAGTTGAGAGTTGAGAGTTGAGGGTTGAGCGCATCAAATGCGGGGAGTTACGCGGACCTGGAGAGCTGTTTGCCGGTGATTTACCGGTTCCAGCACCGCCTGCCGGTAAATGCTCAGCAGCACGCCGACCCCAAAGAGGCAGGCAACCAGGTTGGATCCGCCATAGCTGATGAACGGCAGGGACAAGCCTTTGTTAGGCAACAACGACGTGGTAACGCCCATATTGACCGATGCCTGTAATCCGATCAGCGACACGATTCCGCAGCCTAACAATAAACCGAAACGATCCTTGGCATGCAGGGCAATCGTCATTCCACACACCACCACCACCACAAATAAAAACACCACCAGCAGACTGATCCGCAGTCCGAGTTCTTCCCCAATCATCGGGAAGATGAAATCGGTATGCGCGTAGGGCAGATACAGCATCTTTTGACGACCGTTCCCGAGGCCGAGACCATCCATGCCGCCGCTGCCCCAGGCGATAAGGGCCTGCATTTGCTGCAACCCGGCATCGTCTTTGAACCGTTGCGGATCCAGAAATGCCGCCAGCCGGCTCATGCGTTCCGACATTCGCATGGCCAGAAACAAAATCCCTCCCAGGCCGGCGACCGATATTCCACCGAGCAGAATCGGATTTGTTCCCGCGATAAACATGATCACAAACGCAGTCGCCCCGATTAGCGCAGTAGTCCCAAGATCGACTTCGGCCAGAATCAATCCGAGCAAAGGCAGAATGATTGCGATCGGGACAACGAAACCGTAGATCGGATGAGTGCTCTTTTTCTCGTAGCGGGCAAACCAGTAGGCGAGGAAGAACACGACGGCGAGCTTGGCGGTTTCGGATGGTTGAAAGCTCAAGTGACCAAATCCAATCCACCGGCGCGATCCGTTCAGCTTCAAACCGATCTGCGGAACGAAGCACAACGCCAGCGTGAACACAGCCAGGCCAAACCAGATCCACCAGGTCCGTTGCCAGAAGTGGTAATCCAGCAGCGCGGCGACCGCGCAAACGACGAAGCCTAACCCCAACCACACCGCCTGACGTTTCACGAACGCATATACATCGCCGTGACTTTCGCGGGCAAAGGCGCTGGTGCTAAACAGCATGATGATACCGATCACCAGTAGACCGAGAACCGCGACGAAAACGAGATAGGCGCTCTTACGATGCATAACAATCGATCACTCGTCCGCCCTTTTGCCTTTCGAGGCCTTGTTAGGAATCAGCAGTTTCTGCCCGATCTTCAATTTTCGCGGATCATCGATGTGATTGAGCGCGAGCAGGTCATCATAGGAAACTTTGAATTTTTTGGCGATCGAGACCGGATTATCGCCCTTGGCCACGGTGTAGGTTTTGTGTGCGGCATCACGGCGGCTCGAATCCGTCTTATCGTTAGGTTTGACCGCGCGCGCCGGACGGATCTCCATCGACGCGGTTTTCGGCACGCCGGCTTCGGCATTTCCACTGTTACTTTCCCGATTGAGTGAAACCGGGGTGGCGGAGTTTTTCAGCCGTGGAACCGATGCCGCCTGCCTGGTTTTGATCGCGTTAAACGCGATGATGCCGGAAACGGCCACCACATGAAGTAACAACACGATCAGAAGAGCGCGCGACAACTTCATGTTGGGCTCGCCCATTTCTTCGTAGTCGGCGGTAGCCGCTCGCAGCGATCGCCGGCCAACATTGGCCCGCATCTTTCTGCCTTTTTTGCGCCGTTTGCCTCCCAGGAATCCCGGCAGTTTGGAGAAGATATTCATTTGGTTTTTGGAAGTGCGTGCACCAGCGCTCGAAATTGATCGCCGCGATCGACGTAGCTCTTGAACATGTCGAATGACGACGTGCCCGGCGAAAACAACACTACATCGCCGGTGCCGGCCGCAGCGTGGGCGCGATCGACCGCGTCCGCTAACGAGGTGGCAATCTCCGCATTGGCCGCTCCCTTCCAATCCTGGGCGATCCGCTCCGCCATTTCGCCCATGAGGACGATGGATTTCACGCGCTCCTGCACGATTGTTCGCAGGGTTTCGAAGGTAAATCCCTTGTCCTTGCCGCCGGCGATCAACACGATCGGTTTGGTTTGGGCGACCAGAGCCGCCTCCAGGGCATCCAGATTTGTCGCCTTGGAATCGTTAACGTAATCGACTCCATCAACGGTCCGCACAAATTCGCAGCGATGCGGCTGCGGCTGGTAACGGGTCAAGGGCGGCACCATTTCTTCAAAGGAAAGCCCGCGGGCATGTCCGGCTGCGAGCGTGGCCATCAAATTTTCGATGTTATGCGACCCCCGAAGCTTCGTTTCCGACAGTCGTAACACCGGCTTATCCCGATGCACGATGACACCTTCGGTTAGGCGAAAATCGGCGGCGTCGTCATAGGCGCTGAACGTTACCTTCCGAGCGTGAAGAGTGCCCAAATCCTCAGCGGAGTTAACAATTGCCACATCATCGGGCGTCTGGTTTTCAAACACTCGAAGCTTGGCGGTGCGATATTCCGCCACCGAAGCATAACGATCGAGATGGTCAGGAGCGAAGTTCAACCAGATCGCGATCCCGGGATGAAATGATTTGATCGTTTCCAGTTGAAACGAACTCACTTCGACCGTCAGCACGTCGAATTCGCTGCGGCGTCGCGCAATATCCGATAGCGGTTTACCGATGTTACCGCAGGCGATGGTGCGTTGCCCGCAACCATTTAGCATTTGTGAAAGCAGCTCGGTGGTTGTGGTTTTGCCGTTAGTGCCGGTCACCGCGATGACGGGTAAATCACAGGAACGCCAGCCGAGTTCGAGTTCGCCGATTATGTCGATCCCGCGGGCAAAAAAGTTGCGAGCCAGAGCGGATTCGGGATCGATTCCCGGACTGATTACCGCAAAATCGTAAGCCGTCGCATCGGTATCCGCGGCTTCGCCGGTGACGATGTTTACGCCCTTCTCCCGCAGGCCGGCCAGCGTGGAATGCAGGAGCTTCTTCTCATCAGCGCTGTCGAGCACGGTTACCTGCGCGCCTTCGTCCTTGAGTAACGTCGCCGCCGCAGCCCCGCTTAAGCCCGCGCCCAACACCGCAACTTTTTGGTTTTTGTATCGCAAATTGCTACCTCAACTTGAGAGTGGCCAGCCCGAGCAGTGCGAAGATCGCCGACACAATCCAGAACCGCACGATTACGGTATTTTCCTTCCAGCCGATCAGTTCGAAATGGTGATGGAGCGGCGACATTGCAAAAATTCTGCGGCCGGTAAGCTGGAAACTCAGCACTTGAAGAATCACTGAGACGGCCTCAATCACGAAAACACCGCCGACTACGGCGAGGAGAAGTTCCTGTTTGCAGCAAATCGCGACTACGCCAATCATGCCGCCAATGGCGAGCGAACCGGTGTCGCCCATGAACACTTTTGCGGGATGACAGTTAAACCAAAGAAATCCCAGACCGGCACCGATTAATGCGCTGCATAACACCGTGAGCTCGCCGGTGAAGGGATAGAACGGCACTTGCAGATAGTCCGCAATCCGGAAATTTCCAGCGGCGTAGGTGAGCAGGGCATAGGCAAAAGCCACCGTGATGGTGCAGCCGATGGCCAGACCATCCAGGCCATCGGTTAGGTTCACTGCGTTTGAGGAGCCCATGATGACGACCGCAAAAAACGCAATCGTGAACCAGCTCATATTCGTGATCACCGGTGCTTTGATGAACGGCACGTAGAGCGACCTGGCCTGTACTTCCAGCAGTGGACTGGTTAGGAAAACAGCGGCCACGATGCAGGCCAGGGCGAGCTGACAAATCAATTTCACGCGTCCCGGTATGCCGTCCGTCTTTTTCTTGGTGACCTTGAGGTAATCATCCAGGAACCCGAGCACTCCGAGATAAACCATGCTGAACAGAACCAGCCAGACGAACCGGTTATCGGGACGGGCCCACAGGATACTGGCGAAAAGAACGGCCCCAATGACAATGACGCCACCCATGGTGGGCGTTCCATGCTTCGGGCCGTGCAACTCGGCCAGCCGATGCACCTCTTCCGCGCTCCGGATTGGCTGACCCGCCTTCAGCGCCACCAGTTTTCGGATCACGTAATTCCCGGTCAAAAGCGAAAACGCGAACGCCGTTACCGCAGCCGCAACCGCGCGAAAAGTTACGTAAGAGAAAACGTTGAACGCGCCGAACTGATCACTCAGGCGATGGAGGTAGTACATCATGAGCGGGCATTCTCCAGTTGAGGGTTCGAGAATTTTTCCAGAACCTGTTCGGTGCGGGCGCCCCGACTGCCCTTGATCAACACCAGATCCCCCGGACTAACGATTCGATCCAGCAGTTCGGCCGCCTCGGACGTGTCTTTGACTGCCACCGCAGATTTCAATCCGGCGCGTTGGGCGGCGTCAGCGGTAACCTTCCCGGTCTCGCCGATGGCGATCAATTGATCGATCCCGAGAGTTGCCGCTTTTTCGCCCACTTCACGATGGCCGCGCTCGGTCTCGGCGCCGAGCTCGCGCATTTCGCCCAGAACAGCGATTCGTTTTCCGTCCGCGTCCAGTTCCATCAAGGTCCGCAACGCCGCCTTCATCGAATCCGGATTCGCGTTGTAACTGTCGTCGATAAATTGAACGCCCCTGACACTTTTGACCTGCAACCGTGCTTTGCTCAGTGGAGCGCTGGCCAAAGATTCAGCAGCTTCTTCCAGGGAAACCCCGAATGCCCGGCCGGCGGCCACCGCAAACAATGCGTTCTGAATCATGTGCAAGCCCGGCACCGGTAGCTGCGCGCGACACCGATGAGCGCCCTCCAGGATGGTGAAGTCTGAACCGGCCGCGCTTTGCGAGATCTCGGCAGCGCGAATGCTTCCCGAAGTAGTTCCGGCGAGAATCACCCGGGCGCGACTGCGCGGGGCGATCCGGCCGGTGAAAGGATCGTCCGCATTCAGGATGAGCCAGCCGCCGGGCCCGAGCGCTTCGGCTAACGCGCCCTTTTCATCGGCGATGGCTTCGCGCGTTCCCAGGAATTCGATGTGCGCAACTCCGACGTTGGTGATGATGCCGGCATCTGGTTGGGCAATTCTGGCCAGCGTGCCAATCTCGCCGGGATGATTCATTCCCAGTTCCCAAACGCCGATCTCATCCGCGGATGTTGATTCGAGAATCGTTCGGGGAAGACCTACGTGGTTGTTGAAATTACCTTCGGTCTTGGTGACGCGAAATTTTTTCGCCAGCACTGCCGCAGCAAAGTCTTTGGTGGTGGTTTTGCCGTTACTCCCGGTAATCGCGAGAACTTTTAGCGGCAAAGATTTGCGATAGTTAGCGGCTAACTGCTGATAAGCCATCAGAGTGTCATCCGCGCGCACGATTGCGAAATTGTTGGGCACACGGCCTTTCCAATTTCGATCAACGATCGCGCCGGCCGCGCCCTTCTTCGCCACTTCGTCCACAAAATTGTGAGCATCGAAATTGTCGCCGCGCAGCGCCACGAACAATTGTCCCTCTCGGATGGTGCGCGAATCGGTGCTGACGGTGTCGACAACGGCATTCGCGTTACCCGATTCAAGAGTGGCGCCGGCCAGCTTCGCAATTTCAGAAAGTGGCGTACGGTTCATAGCTCACCAAACGCAACTGTCCGGGGAGCACAGGCAGCTTGCCTGTCCTTTTCGGCAGCCTGCCGAAAAGAAACTTCGGCGGCAAGCTGCCGCCGGCAACAGGCTGGCAGCCTGTACTCCCCCATCTTCACGCAACCACCGCTGAGAGAGAATTGATTGCTCATGTGCCTAAAATTCCACCGGCCGGTTTTCCAACGCGCGTCGTGCGACCTGAATGTCGTCGAAGGGCACAGTGTGATCGGCAAACTCCTGGTAATTCTCGTGTCCCTTGCC
>DATFCK010000021.1:0-2391 GCA_035253185.1 Chthoniobacterales bacterium
TTCGCGCCAAATATCGAGAAACGCGTGCTCGCGCTGATCGGCATATTCGGACTCATCGCCGTATTTCTGGCCAGCTTTTACGTGGCACCGATGCCGGACGGAGCGGCAAGTTCTTTTTGGGGATTTTACGCTGCTGACACCACCGCGCTCGTGTTCAAGCGTTTCATGCTGGCCACGACCGCTTTCGTTTTGCTGATGATGATCGACTACGCGCCGGTCGTTAGGGAATTTGCCGGTGCATCTGCCTCCCAAACCGGCCTGGGGGAATTCTTTACTCTGCCCATCTTTACCTGCGCCGGCCTGATGTATCTGGTGTCTGCGATCGATCTGGTGATGATCTTCGTCTCGCTTGAGCTGGTCACAATTTCGTTCTACGTCCTGATCAGCTTGACCCGGCGCAACCCAATCACTTTGGAAGCCGGCGTGAAATATCTGGTGCTCAGCGCGCTGTCGACCGGCTTTATCGTTTACGGCATTACCTGGATTTTCGGTGTGACTGGTCAGACCAACCTTCAACGAATCGGCACCGTTCTCGAATCCGGCGCGGTTAATCAAAGTGCGGCCTTGTTGGGCCTGTTAATGATATTGATTGGGCTCGGTTTCAAAATTGCCGCCGTTCCGTTCCAAATCTGGGTGCCGGACGTGTATCAGGGCGCACCCACCCCGGTAACGGCATTTCTTTCAGTCGGCTCGAAAGCGGCCGGCTTCGTTGTTCTCCTGCGAGTGTTACAACCATTTCTGATATTGCCTAACGTCAGCCGGCTCCTGGTAATAATCGCCGTTCTGACCCTTATCTACGGAAATCTGGCTGCGCTTCCGCAGGGCAACATGAAACGGCTGCTCGGTTATTCCAGCATCGCGCACGCAGGTTATCTTCTGATCGGCGTGGCCTGTTTTGATGGCCGCGCGGTTACCTTCTATCTGGTGGCCTATTTGCTGATGACGCTGTTGAGCTTTTCTGTGCTGGTAATTGTCAGCCAGCAAACAGGGGAAGCGATCGAGGACTTCGACGGACTCAATCAGCGCTCTCCCTTCCTCGCCCTGGCCATGCTGGTGGCGATGGCGTCGCTGGCCGGTATTCCTCTCACCGCCGGATTTTTCGGAAAGTTCCTGATCTTCATGGCTGCAATCGCGCAACATCAGACGGCATTGGTTATCGCGGGCGCGATCGGCGTCGCCTGCGGCTTCTATTATTACCTGAAGGTAGTTCGCGCGATGTACTGGAATGCCGCTTCCAACCCGGCTCGTATTCCGATCAGCGGACTGTCGCGATTCGCCATGGTCGCCCTAATGCTGGGGATCGTCTCGTTAGGCATTTATCCGCAGCCGGTATTGAACGCGCTGAATGCAAAGGATCGACCGGTGATGATTTCTGCGAGGCCGTCGTTAAATCGTTAACCGCGGATTACGCGGATACCACGGATTACTGAGAGCGGCGCGACGGTGGTTATCTGCAGAAAATTATCAGCGATATCCGCGTAATCCGCGGTTAGTCACTTAGCTCCACGTTCCAATAAGCGAGATCAACAAAGTGTCTCCAGCTTTCGTGCTGAGGCGCTGAAAACGTGACGTGCAAGAACGGCCGCCACTTCGGTCGCTTTGGTTTCCGGATCAATGCCATGTGCGCTTCTCTTGGCAGCCGGTTCCCTTTCCGCGTATTGCAGGGGATGCACGAACAAACCACGTTTTCCCACGTGGTCGTTCCTCCGCGGTCGCGCGGAATAACGTGATCCAGGTTCAAATCGTTGCGATCGAACAGGTGCCCGCAATACTGGCAGGTGTTTTTGTCGCGCTCGAAAACGTTATGACGAGTGAACTTCACTTCTTTCTTCGGCAACCGATCGAAAACCAGCAGCACGATTACCCGCGGAATCCGGATCTTCCACGAGATAGTGGTTACGACCTCGTGCTCCGGCGCGGTAGCAGAAAAATCCCGCCAGCTATCGAAATCGTGCGTCAGGAAATTGTTGGCCTCGTCCGCCGAAACGACGTGGGCGTGGCCGGCGTAAACCAGAGAAAACGCCCGGCGAGCGGAGCAAATATTGACCGCCTGCCAGAGGCGGTTCAGCACTAGAACCTGGGTATTAAGTAAGGATTGCAATTGCCTCGATTCTCCACGTTCTGAGCCCTTTATGGTGATTTTACAAAATCGGAGCGACGTTATCACCCACTTTTTTTGGTGTCAACGGGGGGTGGCCTCCCACCACGGCCCGCCCTCCTTTTGAGCTTCCCTCCCATCGATCGGTGGAAACGTGCGCCAGGTCGTTCGACTTCGCTCAGGATGACAACCTTAGAATGCGTAAATGTGTGGCTGTTCTCGTTTTTCCCGTCCTTTCGCGTCGTTGGCGGACGTTTGTCGCCTAACGTTTTACTGGCCGGTGCGCCAGCCGT
>DATFCK010000022.1:0-2800 GCA_035253185.1 Chthoniobacterales bacterium
GCTCATCGGCGGCGAAATCCTCACTCCCGAGCTGGCGCGCGAGATTCTCGGACGCTGCGGTGAACTATGGAACTTGTATGGGCCGACCGAGACGACGGTATGGTCCACCGTCGCGCGGATTGAAAATCCCGACGATATCACCCTGGGACGCATCATTCCTAATCAGCGCGCATATATCGTCGATCGAAATAGGCAGCGCGTGCCCATTGGAGTTCCGGGAGAACTGTGGATCGGCGGGGTTGGGGTAGGGCGGCATTATGTGGCCCAACCGGACTTGACTAACGAGCGATTCGTTCCGGATCCGTTTACCGCAAATGGGAACGCCAGAGTTTATCGCACCGGCGATCTCTGCCGGTATCGATCGGATGGAAAAATCGAATTCCTTGGCCGAATTGATCATCAAATAAAGATACGCGGCTTCCGAGTCGAGCCGGGCGAGATCGAAACGCTGTTAATCGAACATCCCGGCGTCAGCCAATGCGCGGTGATTGATCGAGTTGAAAAATCCGGTGATCGCCGGCTCGTAGGCTACGTCGTCCCGTCTGGCGGCGACGATTCCAGCGTTCCGGACGCTGCCGGACTCAAAGAATTTTTGCGGCGAAAACTGCCGGATTACATGGTTCCGGCGGCGTTTGTCGTTATGAACAAGCTGCCCCTGACCCGCACGGGGAAGGTCGAGCGCGCCGCCTTGCCCGCGCCGGAACCGGTTAGGCCGGTCCGCCGGGCGGAAGATGGGCCGCGTACTGAAACGGAGAAACAGATTGCCCGGATATGGGAAGATCTGCTGCCGATAAATGGCATAGGCCTAACGGATGATTTCTTCCAAATCGGAGGTCATTCGCTGCTGGCCGTTAGTGTGATGACCCGGATCAATGCGGTGTTTGGGTTGAATCTACCGGTAGCGACGATTTTCCGCGCGCCAACGGTGGAGGCACTCGCCAACGCGGCGTCGAACAGTGAAAATCTCTCGCTCAAGCCGCCAGGCCTCATTTCGCTCTCCGATGCGCAGACGGGGCAGAACATTTTCTGGGCGCCTTCCGTGGGCAGCGTCGAACGTTTCGTTGAGTGTCACCGGCTGGCCCGCCTTCTGTGCGGAGAGTATCGTTTTGTCGGGTTCGATCCCGCGCCCGAACTGACCGATATAGATAAGCTTGCTCAACATTGCCTGAAGCTAATTCGATCCGAACAACCGCACGGGCCATATTTCCTGGCTGGTTACTGCCAGTGTGGGCACGTAGCTTATGAGATTGCGACCCGGCTCGAACGCGACGGCGAAGAGGTAGGACTTTTGGCCATTCTCGATTCCTCGGCTCGTGATTTTGATCCGACGCTGCGTCAACGGATCTATTGGGTCCGCGATGGACTAACTGGTCATCCTCGCGCGGTGCTAAAACGCATTCGCTCTGTTGTCTACCGAAAGCTGGGGCGAAATGGTTCTAACGGACACCGCAACGGCAACGGCGCGGCCAGAACTGATCAACCGATGAACCGGTTCAAAGAACATGTGAATGCGGTGAACCGGCACCGGGTCGGTCGCTTTTCGGGTGCGATCCATTTGGTGCGGTCTGATGAATGGCTGGCGACGTTGCCGCACACCCCGAAGCTCGGTTGGGATGCACTCGCTAAAGCGGTAAAACTTTATCCATTAGCCTGCGGACATACCGCCGTCCTAACCGATCCCGCTTCAATTGAAACTATCGCCCACATATTAAAGGAGGCTGTGTCGTGCCGCCCGGTGTAATTTCGCCGGAGGAACTCCGATTTTCGGGTAATCTACTCAGCCCGGATAGCGGAACCATTTCACTCTGGTGGACGAACATTGATTGGGACGATCGCGCGATCGCCGGCGCGTGGCGCGAATTATCGGCCGATGAACGCGCGAGGGCGGCGCGTTACGACCGAATGGCAGACCGAAATCGATTCGTTGCCGGTCGAGCATGTCTGCGGCGAATTTTAGGACATTACCTGAATGTTTCCGCCAGCGCGGTTACGTTTGAACTGGGCGAATTCGGAAAGCCGCGGTTAGGCAGGAAATTTTCCGATCACCGTCTTTGCTTTAATCTCGCGCATTCGCGAGAACTGGCGGTGCTGGCGGTTGGGATAGGCTGCGAAATCGGGGTGGACGTTGAGTATTGTCAACCGAATCGCCGGTTTTTGGAGATCGCCCATCGGATGTTCGCGCCAGAAGAGCGACGAGAACTCGAACCGCTTGCCGATGAAGATCAGATGGCGGCCTTTTACCGCTGCTGGACTCGCAAGGAAGCGTATGTGAAAGCGATCGGCGCGGGATTATCGTGCGCTCTCGACAGTTTTGTGGTGCCGCTTTTTGGCGGGGATGTACCAATGGTGGTGCGAACCGCCGGCGCGGGGGACTTTCGATTGTTCGATGTCTCACCGAACCCGCAGTTCGCCGCCGCCCTCGCGATCAGCGGCGACTCTGGCACTGATCTGCGCGTCGCGCAGTTTTAATGGAAGTAGCCTAACGAAGGCAGCGCCAGTAAAAGAACGAACTGCTACTGTCGGCTTGAGTGCGACTTCACCAGTCGAAGCTGGCGTGACACAATGCGGCAACTAAACCGCCCCACCAGTTCGCCGACGGAAGAATCCGTCCGGTGGCGGATCGGTCCGCAGATTCTCATCGCCTGCTCAGGGAGAGCAGGGATTTCAGCTTTCAGCGTGTCAGTGTTTCAGCTTTTTCTGGAGGTAAGGGGATTACGCTCCCGCTAGTGCATCCAATAGCGTCACCCTGATACACTTTTACCTCCACGCCTGCGGCTTTGGAGGTAAGGGGATTCGAACC
>DATFCK010000023.1:0-3134 GCA_035253185.1 Chthoniobacterales bacterium
AGCCCCGGCAACGGCGGCGGAATGTCGAGATGTCATGGTGAGCTCGGATAACAATGTAGACGCGACGTCACGTCGTTTTGGTCTTTATGCCAAGCGGCGCGACGCCGCTTCTACTATACGCCGCCTAACGGGTCGCTTCGCTAATCCGCTCCGCGAAAGCTCCAAGGACCAAGCTCCAAACTCAATTAGTAGGGGCCTAACGGCGAAGTTGATTTTAGCAACCACCCGCAGCGGCCGATCCGATCGGAAACCTGCTACGGCTTGGTTGATGCCGTCTCGGTTTCCTTTGGCTTTTCGGCTTTCCACACCACTGCATCCTTCGCGATTTTGGGGGCTTCTCCGACCGGAGAAGGCATCGTGCTGGCCAATAACTTGAAAACAGGCAGCAGCGGTTTGCCGTTCGCGTCCTTTTCGTACTGGGCGCCGTCTTTCTCGATCAAGAGCCATGCTTTGAAATCGATACCCGACCATTCGCCGATTAATATTTCCATCGGATAACTTTCTCCGGCGGTAACCTGGACCGGATCGCCACGACCGAGGCCTTTGTACCATTCCATTCCGGCGCGCTTTTCAATATTCAGACCGGCGGTTTCGTAAAACGTTTGGGGCGCATGCCCGCTGGGATTGGTCGAGCCGCAATCCAATACCACCCGCCCATTGAATCGAACGACCAGAATGTCGTCTCCAACCCCCACAAACCGAAAGGTGCCGCTCTCTGTCGGAATGACGGTCCCCTTATAATGCACCACCCACATTTTCGGTTGAACCCGGCCGCCAAGGCCGAATTCGATGGGGCCCTGGTTCGCGTTCATTTTCGGGATGAAAATTTGGGTGGTGTACAGCGGCTTGGGACCAACGAAATAGTTAGCGAAAGTCGCTTCGTTCCAGCCGTTCACGAACTTGGAAACTTCGGTGGCAAAATTTTTCTCCTCCAATTTTGTCGGCTGATTGTTCCTGGTCTGTTTGAGGTCGTAAAACTTGCCGACTAACGCACCGCCGCCCTTCGTTTCCTTGAATCCAAAAAAAGGAACCGCCGCGCCGCCGGCACCACTGCCGCCGCTGGCCGCCATGCTTCCGGCATTGAAACTAACATCGGCGCCTCCTGCTCCGGCCATCTTCACCGGAGGCGCGGCGAGTTTAGGCATAGCCGGCATTTCCGGCAGCGTGATTTTCGAACGACCGGTGGTGGTTATCTTTTTCGCCAGGGCCGGCGCGCTCATGGTGTTTTGCTTTTTCACCATTTGCACTTTGTGTTCGAGCGCGCGGGTCGATGGATTGGGCGACGGCGGACCACCCTTAAACGTGAGCTTGCGGGCGGTCTGATATTGCTGAACCACGTAGACCGCGGCGACCAATCCGAAAAGGATATGGACGCCGATGCTGATCATGAGGAACTTTCCAGTGGTGCGTTCCCACTGCCACCAGCGCGCCAGCATGCCGGGCTCCTCCGCAGGCCCGCGGGACTGTTCGCTTAGCTCAACCGCGGGGGGCATATTGTCGGGCAAGCTTCCAGCTTGCGAACCAGATTAACAGGCAAGCTGGAAGCTTGCCCTACATTAGGGAGCGCAGCGCTCACTCTTCCTCGTTAACGGTGAAGGTAACATTATCGATCTTGGCCACGGCCAGCGCGTCGAGCACATCAATGGTGCGACTGTACTTTGCCTGTTCGTCGCTAACGATCGTCACCACCGCAGGCGTTTTCGCCGCGTCCGCATTTTGCTTTAACCGCATCAGTGTCGCCTTCAGCTGGGGCAGTTCTTTGCTTTGCGGGGAATCAAACTCTTCGTCATTCAACGCGACCGCGCCGTTGTCGGAAATATTGATGATCTGTTCATCGACGAAATCGGTGCTGTCGGACGTGCTGGCCGTACCGGGCAACTGAGTATTCAATTCGTTTTCCACCCGGACGGCCCCGGCCATGACCATGAAAAACAGCATGATCACAAAAACCACGTCGATCATGGGCGCGATCTGAAAGCCGAAGTTGGTCTGGTCGGAACCGGTATCGAGTCGCATACGATTTTACAAGTTGCGCGTCGCCCTGTATTGCGGGGACCAGAGGCTGCCAGCCTGTTGTTGCCGGCAGCTTGCCGGCAAAAACTTTAAAGTTCGTGTCGGCACGGCGGCCGACCCCAGCAGGCTAGTAGCCTGCGCTCCCCAAACCAAAGAATCGCGAGTAATCATTTCCCTAGTCCTTGTTAACCGCCGAGAATGAAATATCCGTTATGCCGGCTTCGGCGCACGCGTTCATGGCCTGAGATACGTAGACCGCCGGGACATCGCGATCGCCGCGGATGACCGCCCGAAACGTGGGGTTCGCACCGGCGGTTACTTTCTTTTCACCGGTCGTTTTGGCGATCTTGAGCGGCTCAACCATTCCGGAGGCGCTCGGAAACACCCGGTCATCGAACACAAATGCCGCCTTCTTGTCTTTCCACCGAACGTTTACCACCGTTTCCGCCCGCGAATTATCTTTCTTCTGGGCGTCCTTCGCGATCGGTAGATTGATGGTCTTGTCTACTTTCAATACCTGAGCCGACGTGATGGTCATGAAGAACACCAGAATGGTGAGCAACACATCAATCATCGGCGCGACCTGAAACTCCGGTTCGCCCGATTCCGTTCCGCCTGCACTTCCGGCCATTGTTTAGTTGAGAGTTGAGGGTTGAGAGTTGAGAGGAAAAACCAACCGCGAATTAACGCGAATAGACGTGAATGAAATCAAAAGCCGCGTTGCTTCCGGTTTGCCCCAACATTCGTGGTCATTGGTGTTCATTAGTGGTTAGACCGGTTCAGGTTGCCGGTTCGGTGATGATCTTGCCGGTTTGACCGGAACCGCTCGGCTGGACCAGCCAGTTCGGGATCGCGGCATACAATTCTTCGTCGCCGAGATGCACACCCTGGAGCGACTCGTAGGGCATTTTGCGGAACAATCGGTTAACCACGTCCTGCACGTGATGCAATGAGGCGGTGGCGCGGTTTCGCAGGAAATAGAAGCCGATGAACGCCGGGATCGCGATGACCAAGCCGGCGGCGGTGGCGACCAGCACTTCGCCGATCGCGGCGGAGAGTCCGGACGGATCGCCGATTCCGGCGGCACCGAGTTTAGCGAATGCCTTGATCATGCCGGTAAC
>DATFCK010000024.1:0-4718 GCA_035253185.1 Chthoniobacterales bacterium
GCGAAGAGGCGCAAAGCGTGGTGGCCAGTGGCCCGTTGAAGGGCAAAACGCTGCATGAGTTGTGGACGGATTATCGCGAACAGGTCTTTGGCCAGATCAGCGCTCCGCCTGATCGCGATCCCGGCCGCGAGTCGCGTTCGCTCCCAAACCGTTTTCCCCTCCTAATCAAGCTGCTCGACGCCCGGGAAAAATTGTCGCTTCAGGTTCATCCGCCGACGGAAGTTGCGGCGCGATTTGGAGGCGAGCCGAAAACGGAATTTTGGTACGTGGCCGGAGCCGATCCCGGCGCGGAATTATATGTAGGGCTCCGCGCCAAAACCACGGTGGACGAATTTCGGCGGGCGCTCGACGCCGGGACCGCGGCCGATCACCTCCATATATTAAGAGTGAAGGCTGGTGACGGCATGTTTCTACCGTCCGGTCGGTTTCACGCGATCGGCGGCGGGAACCTGTTGGTTGAAGTCCAGCAAAACAGCGACACGACCTATCGGGTGTTCGACTGGAATCGGGTCGACGATTCCGGCAAGCCGCGTCAACTGCACGTGGAACAGGCGTTAGCGTCGATCGATTTTTCTGATGTGCGGCCAGATCTTGTTCAACCCGACGGTGAAACCCTGGTCCGGCACGAATTGTTCGAAGTCCAAAAATGGGATTTGAGGCGGGCGCGTGAAATCGCTGCGCCCGGTCAATTTGCGATCGTTTGTTGCCTAACCGGTGGTGCAAGTTGTGCCGGAACCGCAATCGGTCCGGGCGAATTCATGCTGGTTCCGGCTTCGTTAGCTGATAGACAAGTGGATCAGCTAACGAGCGGAACGTCTATCCTGCGGATTACGATTCCGGTATAACTGCGGCCATCGCCAATGCCGGATGATCGTGCTTATATGGGCGGTTTATCGATTGCTCGCCGTTTGTGGCGCCAGTTTGCTGAGCTCGACCTGAGCGCTGACTCTCTGGAGTTGTAAGCTCTGCTTTTCGACACGTGCAATAACAGTCTGCATCTCCTTCTCCTGCCGGGCGATAGCTGCTGCCTGCTTTGCGACGGTGGACTTCAGTTCTTGCACGATGCGATGCTGCTTAAGAAACTCGTTGAGCAGCATCGCGTTCACCGCGTCGTAACGCACGGTATAGACTTCACCTTTGGCGTCGCGAACCACCAGATCGGGATTCACTCTTTCCACCTCCTCCGCAACGAGTCCGAACTCCGCGGTCTGCTCCGGATCAAATTCTTTCTTATAATGGAAGGTAACCGGTTTGAGCGCGAGGATCGCTTCGCTGGCCTTGTCCATCGGCTTGATCTCCGTCTTGAACCGCTTCGAAGATGGTTTGGTTCCAAGTTGACCGTCTTGACCTACCACCACATGCAAACCTTTTGCCACCTTGGTACCTCGAATCCCCGCAATAAAGGTCGCGGTATGGGTTCCTGCGGTGCCGATACGAATCGTGCCGGCCTCGTCCGCGACTCCCGCGTTGCCTATGTCGATATTGTTGTCGCCGGTCGTCAGATTGCTACCGGCGAAACTGCCTAACGCGATGTTTCCGGCCCCGGTGGTATTATTTAAGAGCGCACTGTAACCGTGGCCGGTGTTATTATTGCCGGTCGTGTTCTGATAGACGGCAAAGTATCCAGTTCCTGTGTTTTGGTTGCCAGTGGTGTTGAACAGCATCGCACCGTAACCTTCGGCGGTATTTTGGTTACCAATGGTGTTGAAAACGAGCGTGAAGGTTCCCGTAGCCGTGTTTTGGATACCGGTGCTGTTGGCAAAGAGGGCGTTTTGACCGCTGGCCGTGTTATGGGTCCCGGTGGTATTGTTAGCGAGTGCAGCGCGCCCAGTGGCGGTGTTGCGTTCACCTGTGGTGTTGCTTCCGAGCGCGGCATAACCAACCGCCGTGTTTCTGAAGCCGGTTGTGTTGCCCATGAGCGCGCCCGAACCGACGGCGGTATTCGAGTCCCCCGTGGTGTTGCTGTAAAGCGCGTCAAAGCCTATGGCGGTGTTGTCCGGGCCGGTGGTAAGGCTAAACAGCGCATCCGTGGCCTCCGCAGTGTTATTTCCGGGGTAACCTCCGTCGGGAGGTGGCGATACCGCCTCGGTTTGTGGCGACAACGCAGACCAGGCGAGCACCAGCGACACTAAAAATAAGCCGTTTCGAAATGGCGATCGGCTCATCCGATTTGTCGTTAGTAGAGAATTCTTAGGGTTCTTTTTCATTGGCTTGTCCTTTCATAGGGTTTAATCTTTTTTTCGCGGGCGGCCTGAGCCCACTCGCGCGTGGGTTCAGGATGGTTCTGCCGATTATGAAAGTCTTTAGATCGCGGCTGAATTTTTCTGAATTCTTCTGAAACGACGATGCGAGCCACCCCCGCTCACCTCTACGAATTCGGCGATTTCCGACTCGATACCGCGAAACGAGTCTTACAGCGGCTGGATGGGACGACGGTGCCCCTTACCCCAAGGGTGTTCGAAACGCTCCTCTACATGGTGGAACATCATGATGGCGTACTCGACAAGGAAATGCTGATGGAGGCGGTATGGCCCGACTCGATCGTCGAAGAGAACAATCTGAGTCAGAACATCTCGACGCTCCGGCGCATTTTTGGTGAAACGCCGGGTTCACACAGCTACATCGTGACAGTTCCGGGTCGCGGTTATCGCTTCGTTGCCGAAGTCAGCGATGTGATCGCCAATGGCAATGCCACCACGACAACGGAGGCGGTCACCCGGTCAACCGTGGTCGAGAATCTGGCGGAAATGGTCACCCCTAACGATCGACAACCCTGGACGGGCAGAACTGGCGCCTTGTTTGCGCTGTCAGTTCTTGGCGTCGTTGCGCTCGCAACCGTTTTCGTGGCGCGACCGCCGAACGTTGGTTGGCTCAAGGACCGTAAAAGCGGAAACGCGGTATCCATGCCTTCCCCGGCCCCCGCCCCTGACATTCTCCGCTCCATTGCGGTGTTGCCATTTAAACCGCTTGGGTCCGAGATGAATAACGAGTTGTTAGGCTTGGGAATGGCGGATGCGGTGATTGGCAAAATCAGCAAGTTAAAACAGGTTGTCGTTTTGCCTACGACCTCAATTCTGAAATACACAGACCGCGCCTTTGATCCGATTGCGACAGGGAAAGCGCTTGGCGTGGACGCAATTTTAAGCGGCACGGTGCAGAGGTCCGACGATCATCTCCGTGTAACGGTCCAACTCATCAAGGTGGGCGACGCCCGCACGGTCTGGTCAGAAAAGTTCGATCAGACATTTACCGATATTTTCGATATCCAGGACTCGATTTCCGACGGCGTAGTCCAATCTCTGGCCCTCAACCTCAGCCGGGAGGAGCGGAAGCAATTAGAAAAAAATTATACTACCAATGCGGCTGCCTATGACTCGTATCTCATGGGGCTTTACTTCTGGAGCAAACGATCGAAAGAGGGACTGGAAAAGGCGATTCAGTATCTTCAACGAGCGGTTGCGGAGGACTCAAAATTTGCGCTCGCGTATGCGCTGATGGCGGACTGTTACTATTTGCAGGTGTATGGCCGCTATGATCGTGCTCCGCCAGAAATACTCGCCAAGGCAAAAGCAGCGGCTGAGCGCGCCCTCCTGCTCGACGGTTCTGCTGCCGAAAGTCACGTTGCCATGGCAATGGTTCACTCACTGCAAAAACAAAGTCGCCTGGCGATGGAATCACTTCGCCGCGCGGTGGAGCTGAATCCGAATCTGGCTATCGCGCACCTGCGCTACGCCTGGTGCTTGTGCGTTCGCGGACAGTTAAATGATGCAGTCCGGGAAATGAAGCGAGCGCAGGAGCTCGATCCGCTTTCGCCCACCAACAACGCAGCCCTGGGAATGATGTTCATTTATGCCCGACAATATCCGAGCGCACTGAAGTATTGTTACAAGGCTGCGGAGTTAGCGCCCAACGAGGCTATGATGCAGGAGAACCTGGCCATCGCCTACGCTTTTAACGGCATGCACGAACAAGCAATAGCGCATTATCAAAGGGTCGCTGAACTCAATCCGGAGAACAGAGGTGATGCTCTCGCCTGGGTCGCAACCGTGCTGGCGTCGGCAGGCCGCAACTCGGAGGCCGATTCAATGATGCCTGAAATTCTGGAACTGGCGACCGCAGGGAAAGCAGACCCCTATAATATTGCGGTGGTGTACACGACGCGAGGTGATCGGGAACAAGGGTTCAAATGGTTCGCCCAAGCGCTCGCCGGACGCAGAGTGGATCAGCCCGGAACGATTAGATACGATCCGCTGTTAGATCCGCTACGATCAGATTCGAGGTTCGTGGAATTATTGCGCCAAAACAATCGAATTTCGCTTCTCGAGACTCCGTAGGGGATTGGTGGACTTACCGAGCGGTGTCCGGCTAACGATCTTCGTGAAACGGCCGGCCCCCGTAAATTCATAACTCATTCCGGCATCGTTAGGGGATCGGCTGCGTGGATCAGTTGATCAGCGGAACGTCCATTCCGCGGGCGACGATTCCCTGG
The DNA here is from genome assembly GCA_035253185.1 of Chthoniobacterales bacterium. Lineage (GTDB taxonomy): Bacteria > Verrucomicrobiota > Verrucomicrobiia > Chthoniobacterales > UBA10450 > DATFCK01. Next base: position 4,490 of record DATFCK010000024.1, read on the forward strand.
TAGCGGCCGGTCACCGACCGGCCATGGCAATTGGGTATCAATTGGCATTACCCCTCCGCATGCGACGCGAGCTTTGATCGCGTGACTCACGACCCAGCGACGAGTCGTCGCTTCTCCTTTTAAGCCAATCGGAAATCGACATTCGGATATCCCGAATATCCCTCTTCTGCCATGGCGATTGAGGTCAATCGCCGCTACCTTTCGCATAGCATGTAGATGCGACCTCCCG
>DATFCK010000025.1:0-4900 GCA_035253185.1 Chthoniobacterales bacterium
CCAAACAAACAACAATGCCGCGCGGAGTTTCCGCGCGGCATTTTCAACCAACAAAGCCGAAGAAAACAGCCGGCATCGGTCTAGCGACCGTAATAGATCCGTCGCCCGTGAGACCAGTAATGGCCTCGATGATGCGCATGACGCGCACGGACGAAGGCCCGGCGATAGCCGTAGCGATACGGATAACCGTACCCATAATAGGCCGGGTAGGCGATTGGGTAGGCATACCCGTACGGATATCCACAGCCGCCGTAATAGCCGAATCCAAACGGAACCCCGATTCCAATACCGACATGCACGCCGGCGTCAGCGCGCGAAGCTCCGGCAAACGCAAATCCCGCTGCCACTAGTGCAATCAAAAGAATTTTTTTCATTTCTAACACCTCTGGTTTTCAAATCATTCAACCATTACAAAAACGCAAAGTTTCGCGGAAAAAATCCAAGGAACGGAGGTCTCCAGGTCGCCGGCCTATGGCCATTTCCGGCGGGGAAGCCCCCTTTCTTCATTGTACGGTGCCTGCCGTCGCCCAACTGGTTAATCGCCGGCCTGGACACCGCCGCTCCCTGAATACCGCAAGTATCCATTCACACAAACATCGTTTCCTATGTTGGAAAACGAGATCCGCTCAATTCGCGCCGATCCGGCGGTGTTGGCGCAGCCGTTCCCGCCGAATGCCACAACCGGGCCGCCGGTAAACATCGGCGCGACATAGATCTGCACCTTATCAATCAGACGTGCATCGAGCGCCTGCCCAAGAATGTCGCCTCCGCCCTCGATCAACACATTCGTCACTTCGCGTTTTCCCAGAGCGGTTAAAACCGAGCGCAACGACTTCTTTCGGTAAACAACCGTGCGGTCGCGATGGCGATCCTGAAACATCTTTGCCTGGCGCGGGAGTTTGGCTGATCGGGTCATTACCACTCGAAGGGGCTGACGTGCGCCGCGAATGCCACGCACAGTTAGGCGGGGATCGTCCTGACGCAGCGTTTCGGCTCCAATCAAGATTGCATCCGCCTGCGCGCGCAACGACTGGGCGTGGCGGCGGGCCGCAGCACTGGTTAGAAATTGCGGTTCACCCGACGGACGGGTGAGCCTTCCATCAAGACTCATCCCGCATTTGGCAATTACGAAAGGCATCCCCGTCGTTATCCATTTGTTAAACGATTCGTTAAGCTGACTGCATTCGGCCTCGAGCACGCCAGTGCGGACATTCACACCTGCCGCCTTGAGAATGGCAATCGCTCGCCCGTTATGCTTCGGGTTAACGTCCAGTGTTCCGATGACAACGTTGCGAATGCCGGACTCGATGATGAACTGCGTACACGCGCCAGTTCGTCCGCTGGTGGAACAAGGTTCCAGGGTAACGAATAACGTCGCATCAGCGGGTAGTTTCTTTGGATAGGCGGCAAGACATTCGACTTCAGCGTGTGGTCGTCCGGCGCCTCGATGGTGGCCTCGCGCCACGATGTGGTTATTGACCACGAGCACTGCCCCCACCGCCGGATTCGGGCTGGTCTGACCGAGTCCTCTGCCGGCTTGCTGAAGCGCCGCGCGCATAAAAGTCTCGGGATTGTCGGGCGCAGTCATCTGGCCAGACGAATACCGCAACTTACTCGTTAAGCAACCTCGCGCAGTCGACCGGAAACGTGTAAATTTGTCACACGTTTTCGGCGGAAATCGTGTGCGCCAGTGAGACAAACAGGCACAGTTTTCGGTGCCTGCATCGGAGCGTTTTCGGTTTCAAGTCGCTGTATATTAACGGTTTAGGGCTCAGCTCTGTGGCGGCGAAATTGATGGCATTTTAACAGCTAAAAGGAAGATCCCAAACCATCTTTAACTAGAAAGGACATCAACTAATGAGCTTAATTCGCTATCAAGCCCCGAGCGGCTTCGCCTGGCCCACCCTGGGACGGCTGAGCAATCTTCGGGATGAACTCGACAGCCTGTTCGAGCTGCCGTTCCTGTCGAACTTTGCCAACCAAACCCAGCTTTTCAGCGGTTGGACACCGGCGCTCGATCTGTATCAGAGCAACGACAACGTGATCGCGGTAGTGGAACTGCCCGGCATGCGGAAGGAAGACATCGAGATTTCGCTGCATGAAGGCATGCTAACCGTCAGTGGCGAACGCAAACATGAAACTGGCGAAAATGGCAAGGCCGAACGCAGCGAACGCTACGTGGGCAAATTCCGTCGCAGCATCGCGCTGCCGACTCGAGTGGACGCGTCCAAAGTAAACGCAACTTACAAGGACGGTATTTTGACGGTTACGCTGCCGAAAGCCGAGGAAGCCAAGCCGAAAAAGATCCAGGTCAACGTTGCCTAACAATTCAGCAGAAAGGAATTATACTTACATGAACACAACAGTTCGGGAGAATCGCAACGGCGAGGGGGTGCAGCGCGAACAGTTCGTTGCTCCGGTTTCGAGCGTTATTGAAGACGCCAACGATTACACTTTGCAGGTGGAAATGCCGGGCGTGAACAAGGAAGGCCTCGAGATTTCAGTCGATAACAACGAGCTGACAATCCTGGGGCGGCGTTCGCTGCCGACGGTGGAAGGTACTTTGGTGCACCGCGAGTCGCGCTCGGACAACTTCCGCCGCACGTTTGAGTTGGACCCGTCGATCGATACCGGAAAAATCACGGCAAAGATCGAGCACGGCGTGGTAACACTCGTTCTGCCGAAAGCAGAACAGGTGAAGCCGCGAAAAATCACAGTCGCTTAAGATTCAGAGTAATCAGGGATGAAAAGGTCGCGGCCGTCAGGCTGCGGCCTTTTTGTGTTTGAGGAGAAGCAAACCTCGAAATCCTTGAAGGGAGAAGGGCCCACCAGACATCCCAAGACACTAAATAGAAAGTCGTAAGCCATCGGTGATAGCTCAGGACGCAGCGATCTCCAGGTTGCCCACTCGGCACTTTTTGAGGGTGGGATACCGATCCCCGAACGTTAATCGCAAGAAGTTTGCGGCCTTCGACCGTCGAATTTTAGCCGGCGACCTGGAGATCGCCGCTCTTGATCTCTCTTGGAAAATTAGGCTTGCCAAGGGGTTATGTTCGCGTGAACATGTCTCACGCTTCTTAAACACTCCAATCGAAAGGAACACCAAATGACTCAGTCCGTCCTTGTTAGGCCAGCCCCACTAAACGGCACCACTTCTTCCGCGAAAAAGCCCGAATCCGATCGCAACGGCGCCGTCGCCAGGAAAGGCAAAAATGACTTGGCGAAAGGGCCTTCGCCGACTTACCTAGATAACCCCACTATGGCGATCAAACCTGACACCAATAAAGATGGCGCCGACAAAGTGAACGCGGCCCGTAACAAAAATCTGGACCTGGCGATCCAGCAAATAGCCAAAGACTACGGTGACGGCGCCATTATGCGGCTGGGAGATGACCATATCGTCGATATCGATGTGATCCCCACCGGCAACATCCTGATCGATCGCGCACTTGGGGTCGGAGGCTTCCCGCGGGGGCGAATTGTTGAAATCTTCGGGCCGGAATCTTCCGGCAAAACCACGCTTACCCTTACCGTAATTGCCCAGGCGCAGAAACGCGGTGGCCTCGCCGCCTTCATCGACGTCGAACACGCTCTTGATCCACAATACGCCAAAAAGTTAGGCGTTAATCTCGACGATCTGCTCGTGTCTCAACCGAGCTCGGGTGAAGAAGCCCTGCGGATTTGCGAGACTCTGGTTCGTTCGAACGCCCTGGATGTGATTGTGGTCGATTCGGTCGCGGCATTGGTTACCCGGGCCGAACTCGAAGGCGAAATAGGCGATACTACGGTCGGTGCTCAGGCCCGATTGATGAGCGCAGCTCTGCGCAAGTTGACCTCGCTCATTTCCAAGGCGCGCACCACCTGTATCTTCACCAACCAGATTCGCGAAAAAATCGGCGTGATGTTTGGTAACCCGGAAACGACCCCCGGCGGTAAAGCGCTGAAATTTTATGCCAGCGTCAGGGTCGATATTCGCCGCATCGGCGCCATCAAACAGACCGACGGCGTCGTTACCGGGAATCGAACCCGGGTGAAAGTCGTGAAAAACAAGGTCGCCCCGCCGTTTACCGAAGCTGAGTTCGATATCATGTATAACGAGGGGATTTCATCGACTGGCGCGTTGCTCGATCTGGCTTTGGAGAAACAGATCATCGAAAAGCGCGGTTCATGGCTGAATTACCGCGGCACGCAGCTCGCGCAGGGACGCGACGCGGCCAAGGATGCGCTGAAGAGCGACCGAAAACTCTACGAAGAAATCGAGACGGCGGTAAAAGCCAAGCTCGACGAAGACAAAGAGTAAGAGATTAAATAGTTGAAGCGGCTAGGCTTGGGGCGCGCGCTCCTGCCTGTCCCGCCCTTGTCGGACATGTCCGACCGGTCTGACCGGGCAGACGTTGATTTTGAACTTCGCGTAAGATCCGCCCAAGTTTTGCAGAATAATCGCTAATCAGATGAACCCCGCCTCTGTCCTGGCCGTTTTTCTGTTCGCCTCCTGTCTTCCAGCCGCCCGCGCTCAGACCGTCACTCGGGCCGAAGCCCTCGGAATCGCCGAGACCTACATTCAACATCGCTGGCACGCTTCTCCGAGAAATCTGCTTCATGGGAAAGACAGGAACGGCATCGAAGTGCACACGCCGGACCGCGATGGCCACCGCGGCAATCCGCTGGATGAATGCTGGCGGGTGAATCAGGAAAACGTAGGCGTCGCCTACAAATGGGGCGGCGATGATACTCCGGCAACGTTCAGTCTTGGAATCAAAGGCGGAAAAGCCGCCGGTGACGTCTACACTTTGGAGAAACGCCGGCTCGACGACGCGGCCGTTAGCAATCAGGCGGTCGGAATCGATTGCTCTGGTTTCATTTGTCGGTGCTGGAAAACCCAAAAGCGCTATTCCACCAG